>JASJCB010000113.1 GCA_030066195.1 Acidobacteriota bacterium | reverse complement strand
CGGCAGGCATGCTTGGGTCACTGTTTTGGGCGTTAAAAGGTGAAGGCCCGATGCGCCTGGGCGCACCGGGCCGGGAGGAGCAGGAGTTAATCGAGTTCGCAACCCGCGTTATTGAATCGGTCCAACTGTTTCTTCAAGGCCAACATCCCAATTCGGTTTTCAGAGGCCAGCGCATCGTTTACTTGAGTTTTGATTTCACTCGTACTCATGGCATAGTCCACATCGGGATGAGCCGCGTTGAGCAGGGCAGGAACCGCATGACTGAGCAGCTTTTTGGCCGCACCAAGGCTGCCGGATCCACCGCCGAGGCCCATGGCTTGCCACATTTTCTTATTGGATATCGAAGGATATTCTTCGATAGCCGGGAAGTATTTGGAAATCTTATCCTTCGGACGGTAGTTCTTCCAGGAATTGAGGTGTTTCTTCCAATAACCGGGACTGCATCCGCCGGATTTATCGTCATCGTCATCATCGTCGTCATCGTCCTCCTTTGCTTTCCACTTGTAATGACTCAAGTCTTCGTCGCCGACCACTTTGCCGCAAGGGTCCTTGGCGCGGACAACTGCCTTGTTTCGATACTGATTGTTGTCATCACAGTGTTTACGGTCAGCCCTGCCTTCAAGGGTAAAGGTATGGCTTTGGTCCGGACCTAACTCAATGGGACCGAAGGTTTTGTCCTCCTCTTCATCGGTCACATAGATATCGGTTAGTCGGGTATTGCCTGTATTGGTGACCTCATAGGTCCAGGTGACGGTTTTGCCGTTTTGCAGGTAGGGTCCCGGCGCCTGGTCGGCGTCGTGACCGTTGGTGTGTTTTTCCAAGTCGATCGCCGAATTGCCGATCCCCTTGTAGTGGCTCCAATCGGAATCGGTGACCTCGGTGCCGTCCGGACCCTCACCGCGGGCCACGGCCTTATTGCTGTATTGGCCGCATTGAACCACGCCCTCGTGGGTAAAGGTTTTACTTTTACCGGGCTTCAGGTCGATGGGGCCGAAGGTGATGTCTTCTTCCTCATCGTGCACGGTGACATTGGTCAACGGGCACTCGCAAGTGTTTTCTACGACGTATTTCCAGGTGACCTTGTCGCCCACCTTGAGGTTGGGCCCGGGTTGCCTGCGGACGTCTTTGTCGTTGGTGTATTTTTCAAGATCGATATTGGGTTCACAGCACTTGCCCTTGTAATGGCTCCAATCCGTATCGGTGACGGTGGTACCGTCGGGGCCCGTGCCTTCGGCAGTTGCCTTGTTGCTGTATTGCCCGCATTTGGCAACGCCCTTGTGAGTGAAGGTTTTCGTTTCATTCGGCTCCAGGTCGATGGGTCCGAAGGTGATGTCTTCTTCCTCATCGTACACGGTGACGTTGGTCAACGGGCACTCGCAAGTGTTTTCGACGACGTATTTCCAAGTGACCACGTCGCCCGCATTGAGCTTGGGTCCGGGAGCGCTGTCCGCATTTCGGCCGTTGGTGAATTTTTCCAAGTCGATATTGGGTTCACAGCACTTGCCGGTGTAGTGACCCACACTTGTCGCCGACAGACTGCCGCCGCAGGCGTCATCGGCCCGGGCTTCACTCCGGCTGCTGTGTTGTCCGCATTCGGCGGTGCTCGTACGCGTGAAGGTTTTGGAATGACCGGGGGCCAGATCTACCGGACCGAAGGTTTTGCCGGCAGCCTGGTCGGTCACCGTGATATTGGTGAGCGTTGTGGCGCCGGTGTTTTTTACCTCATAGGTCCAGGTCACGGTATCGCCCGCGTCGATAGTGGGCCCCGGTTGGGTTTCCGCGACTGTTTGGTTGACCATTTGCTTCAAGCTCAAGGCCGTATTGCCGGCAGTACCCAGATAGTGACTGCTGTCGTTATCGGAGAGACTTTTGCCGCATACGTCTTTGGCTTCCGCCCTGGCCTCGTTCCTGTACTGACCGCACCGGGCCGTCCCGGTATGCGTGAACGTATGGGAATCTCTGGGAGCAAGGGTAATGGGGCCGAAGGATATGTTTTCAGTGGTGTCGACAACCCTGACCTGCTCCAAGTCGGAGTCGCCCGTATTGGTAACCGTATAGGTCCAGGTTACCGTTTCGCCCGTTTGCAGCGACGGGCCGGGAGCGTTGTCGGCATCGACATCATTGGTGGATTTTTCAAGTTTGAGGGCGGAGTTACAGCCGCCGCCGAAGTAGTGGCTGACATCCTCGTCGGTGACCTTAGTGCCGCAAGGGCCGGTTGCCTCTGCTTCGGCCGTATTGGCGTATTGATCGGCCCTAACCGTTCCCCGATGGGTGAAGGTATAGGAGTCGCTCGGATCCAGGCTGATTTTGTTGAAGGATTTGTTTTCGGTTACGTCGGTTACTTGGATGTCTTCCAGGCGAACATTGCCCGTATTGGTGACCGTGTAGGTCCATGTCACCGTCTCGCCAACCTTCAGCGTCGGACCCGGCGCGGTGTCGGCGTCTATTTCGTTGGTGTGTTTTTCCAGGTTAAGGGCAGGGTTGCTTTGACCGGTGTAATGGCTCTTATCCGTGTCGCTGACCGTGTTGCCGAAACCGTCGGACCCGGTAGCAACGGCCGTATTGCTGTAAGAACCACACTTTACGGTGCCTTCGTGAGTAAAGGTTTTGGATTCGCCGGCGGCCAGATTAACGGGTCCGAAGGTTTTGCTTTCAGTCTGATCCACAACAGTGACATTGGACAAGGGGCAAGAACCCTTATTGGACACCACGTAGGTCCAGGTCACCTTTTCGCCCACGATCAGACTTGGGCCGGGCGCGCTGTCCGCGTCATGATCGTCGGTCGATTTTTCCAAATCGATGACGGCATTGCCGCCGGTGTAATGGCTCTTGTCGGTATCGCTCACCGTATTACCGAAGCCGTCTTCGCCGGTAGCTGTCGCCGTGTTGCTATAGGGCCCGCATTGTGCCGTTCCCTGATGAGTGAAGGTTTTGGAATCGCCGGCTTCCAAGGTTATGGGGCCGAAGCTCACGTTTTCCGTTTCGTCCTCAACCCTGACATTTGTCAACGGGCAGGAGCCGGTGTTGCTGACCACATAGGTCCAGGTCACGGTTTGACCCGCGTCAATAGAGGGCCCCGGCGCCGTATCGGCATCGACGTCGTTGGTAGCTTTCTCCAGGTTGATGGAGGGGGAGCCGCCGCCGGTATAGTGGCTGGTGTCGGAGTCACCGGCCGTATTACCGGAATCGTCGACGCCGGTGGCAACGGCGGTATTGCTGTAGGGGCCGCATTGCACGGTTCCCTGATGGGTGAAGGTTTTGGATTCGCCGGCGTCCAGTGTAACAGGCCCGAAACTCACGTTTTCAGTTTGGTCCGTGACGGTTACATTGTTCAACGGGCAGGGGCCCGTGTTGGTGACCTCATAGGTCCAGGTTACCATTTCACCAACGGTCAACGTAGGACCGGGCGCACTGTCGGCATCCTGGTCGTCGGTAGCTTTTTCCAGTTCGATGGAAGGAGAGCCGCCGCCGGTGTAGTGGCTGTTGTCTTTGTCAATGACGGTATTGTTTTCGGGATCCTCACCGGTAGCAACGGCCAGGTTGCGGTAGAGACCGCATTGAACGGTTCCCTGGTGGGTGAAGGTTTGGGACTGACCGACGCCTAGAGAAATGGGACCGAAACTGATGTTTTCGGTTTCGTCCACAACCGTAACCCCGCTCAGGGCGACGCTGCCGATGTTCTTAACCACGTAGGTCCAGGTCACGCTGTCGCCCACGGTCAGGGAGGGACCGGGAGCGCTGTCGGCATCTTCGTTGTTCGTGGATTTTTCCAGGTCGATAGCCGCGCAGTTTTTGGTGTCTACATAATAATGGCTTTGATCACCGGCAGTCAGTTCGTTGCCGCAGACATCCGTGGCACGGGCCTCGGCCAGGTTGCTGTACTGACCGCACTGGGCGATGCCGGTGTGGGTGAAGGTGTGTTCGCCGTCCGGGGCCAGGGAAATGGGTCCGAATTCTATGCCCTCGGTAATATCGGTAACCATGACATCTTCCAAGGTCGTGGAGCCCGTATTCGCGACCACGTAGGTCCAGGTGACGGTGTCGCCTTCATTCAAGGTCGGGCCCGGCGCCGCATCGGCATTTTGGTCGTTGGTGAATTTTTCGAGACTGAGGGTTGTTTTGGAGACGCCGGTGTAGTGACCCGCATCCGTGGCGGTTGCCGAGTTGCCCGAGGCATCGGTACCCGTCGCCACGGCAATATTGGTGTAGGGACCGCATTCGACGATCCCTTTGTGGGTAAAGGTATGGTAGTCGCCGGCTTCCAGACTGATGGGGCCGAAGGTGACCTTTTCAGTCTTATCTTCCACGATGATATCGTTGAGCGGGCAAGCGCCGTTGTTGGTGACCACGTAAGACCAGGTGACCTCACTGCCGACCGGCAAGGATATGCCGGGGGCCTCGGTGTCTTCACCATTGGTGAACTTTTCCAGGTCCAGCGACGGCGTGCTGACCCCCACGTAATGGCTGATGTCTTTGTCGGAGGCTGTGGCCTCTGAGTTCGGAACTTGACCCTCGGCTCTAGCGGTATTGCTGTATTCACCGCAAACGACGGTGCCGGTGTCTCTGAAGGTAAAGCTTTGGCCGACCGCAAGGTCGATCGGGCCGAAGGTTTTATCGGTTTCAAAATCGACAATCGTTACGTTGGTCAAGGGTGAACTGGTGGGTTTATCGGGGATGCTGACCTCATAGGTCCAGGTGACGGTATCGCCCACATTCAATTCGGGACCGGGGCCCCGGCCGGTGTCGATGCCGTTGGTTTTCTTTTTCAGTGTCAGCGTCGGTTCACAAGATTCGGTTTTGTAGTGACTTTGATCTCGGTCCGTAACAGTATCGCCGGAAGGGGTTGTTGCCGAGGCTACCGCCAGGTTGCTGTATTGTCGATCGCAATCGTCGCGGGCCTTTCCTTCCAGGGTGAAAGTATGGAATTGGCCGGGTTCCAAGGTTATGGGCCCGAAGGTTTTGCTCTCGGTCTCATCGGTTACGGTGACATCGGTCAAGGTCACGGAGCCGTTGTTGTTGACCAGGTAGGTCCAGACCACATCGCTGTTCGGGTCGACAATCGGGCCCGGAGAGTTGTCCGCATCCTCGCCGTTGGTGTATTTTTCCAAATTGATATTTGCGCAACTGAAGCAGTAACGACAACTGTCACGGTCGGAAACGGCGGCGCCGCAGGGAGATGTAGCGGTCACTTCCGCGGTATTGCGGTGCTCGCCCTGACTGACCTCACCCGATTCCGTCACGGTGAAGGTCTGGTTGGGGTTCAGGTCTTCAAGTTCCACATTGACACCGGCCTCGGCGTCGATCAAGCGAATGTTGGTGAGCGGCACATTGCCCGTGTTGGTCACGTCAAAGCGCCAGGTTACGGAGCCGGGCTCCAAATTGTCGGGGAGGTTATCGCAGCTCAGGTCGTTGAGGAATTTTTCCACACGAATGCTCGGGGATTCCACACCAAAGTAATGGCTGGGGTCTTCATCCTCGTAGACCGCGCCGTTTTCATCCCGGCCGGTCACGGTGCCCAGGTTGGCGTATTGGCAGGGCTCTACCTTTCCTTGAGCACGGCAAACCATGGTTTTACCGGGTTGCAGGCTGTCTTGCGGGCAATCGACCTGTACGCCTTGATCGTCGGTTACCAGCACATTGAAAAGCGGTAATTCACCCAGGTTGGTTACCGTGTACTCCCAGGTGACGGTGTCGCCCACGGGCAATTCGGGACCGGGCGCCTGGTCGGCGTCGTAAGTATTGGTGGTCTTTTCGATGCGCAGACCCTCGTTCCTCAGGCACCAGGCGTGGATTTCCAACTCGTCGCAAACGTTTTCCATGCGCAAGGCCATATGGGATTCGCCCTGGGTGTTCAATTCAAACCAGAAAGACGCATCGACGGGCATAAAATCTTTGATGTCGAACCGGTTGGTCGCCATCAAATCCAAGCCCCAGGAACGAATGAAATCTCCATCCTCGGTCCAGGCAGACAGCTGAGCGTTATTGGTTTGCTGTCTGTTCAGTTCCGATGCGGTCCCCGTGAAATCGGTCCAGACAATCATTTGGGCATCGACGGTTTCCATGCCCTCGAAAAAGACACGCATGCCGTGACGTTGACAGGTTTCGCGGGTGGGGTCGGTCATGTCGATATTGAGCATGGGGTCGTTGGTTACCAACTCCCCCTTTTCTCCGAATATGGAATAGCGGCCCCACAGGTAGGGGCTGTTTTCCTGAATGACCGTGAAGGAGACGAAGCCCACGGCAAACCCCGGTTGCGTTGCCGAACCGTGGTACAGGCCGCTGCCCTGAGCAGGCTGACCTTGTAAGGCCTCACGCAGATCGGACCGTTCAACGGCAGAAAGCGGTGCGTGGTCGGGTAGCGCGCCCGTGTTGAGCACATCCGCCAGGTCGAAGTGACGGATTTGCCGGGGTCCGAGTTCCAGGGGGACCTGAAGCACGGGGATGCCCCAGTTGGTACACAGCTCCATCATGACAACCATGTCGGCGGAACCGCTGTTGCCCAGGGTTATCCGGGTTGTTTGATCATTGCCTTGTTGGGTTGAGACTTGGAAATGAGGGACCAATAATTTTTGGGAAGTATGAGGTTTATCCGCAAACGCGGGGGTAAATAAACTGAGTAGGCACAATAATACTGTACCGCGTGCATGCGTCTTCGCTAACATCACGCGCCTCCTGCGGGTGGGGGCTGATGAAACGTTCTTTTTACCGGTATCCCTCAACCGGTATTCAAGACGGACACCGGTTGCATCAACCGGTCACCGAGAATCAAGACGCCCGGTGACCACGGAAGGTGGGGTATAAAATAAGGTTTCCGTGGTGGTCAGGCGGAATGATGGTCGGTGCAGAACCTACAGCAGTCCGGCACCAAAATAAATTCGTCTGGTTCCAAGCAAGCTGGATGCCAAAATGCGCTGAAATACTTCATCCAACCTCAAACCCATGGCAAATTAAGCGCTTGTCCACCTTTTCTCTACTGACAGACATTTTCCCTGAGCTCGAGCTTTGACATGTCAATGAAAAATTTTGACACGTTAGAAGTCCAGGACAAAGAGCGTCAAACCTCGCTGTCTCTGCCAATCAACCTGTTTTTGGTCAATTGTGGATGGTCGCGATCAAGTCAAACCGGTGTCTTGAGTCGATTGCGACGCGTTGTCATCGAGTCAAGCCGGCGGGGCCAGTCTCATCTGAAGATAGGACTTCAGCATCAGCTTCAGCTCACGCTGAAGATCGGCGGCCATTTCGGTCTCTTCCAGTTCCAAACGGAGGATGGCGCCGGTGGAGCGAGCGACCACCATGGCAATGGCGTGCAGGGTTTCCCGATCAATGTGGGGCAGCATACGCTGGGCGCCGTCGGCGATCAGGCGCGCGTTTTCGTGAAGGTCATCCATGTCCAACTCGGCCAGTTCCGGAATGGCTTGGATACCCGACCAAAGTTGGGCATACCCGGGCTCCGAGCGGTAGAAGCCCGCGTAGGTGTCCACCAACTGGTCCAGCCCATTATCCAGGTCGAATTCCTTCAGGAAATTATCCAGGTTGGGGCGTAGTTTCTCGAACATGCGTTCTACCAGACGTTTGAAGATGGCAGTCTTATTCGGAAAGTATCGGTATAATGAAGCCAGGGTGATTCCGGCCCGGCGTGCAATTTCACTGGTCTTTACGCCGTCTACGCCTACCTCGGCGACCAGTTTTGCGGAAACATCCAAGATAAGCTCTACTCTTTTCCGACTCCTCTCTTGGATGGGAGCTCGACGCGTTTCCAGGTTGGTTTCAGTTCTATTGCTGATAAGGCCCTCCTTGCAACCCTAACACAGATACAGACGGTATTCCGCCTCTACGTGATTGCTTATCACGTTTATTTGTGTCAACCTTGAAGAACACCGGAAACCCGGAATCCTTCAATCGGGTCACTAGATGAAAATTAATGTAACACGAGATTACGGTTTCTACAGCAATGTCTTTCAGGGAATTCCGAAGCCGTTCGCTTTTGTCGATCTGGACGTTTTGGACGCCAACCTGGTTCAAGTCATCGAACGTACCGGGGGCAAGTCCATTCGGCCGGCCACTAAATCTTTGCGATGTAGGGTCTTGATTGACCGGGTATTACAGGCCCATCCCGCCGTTCGCGGCCTGCTCTGTTTTAGCGCGGCCGAGGCTGTCTTACTTTCGGATCAGGGTTATGACGACCTGTTGGTGGCCTATCCAACCGTGGAAAGCCGCCGCCTGGAAGAGGTGGCAGCGAGAGTTGCCGCCGGCAAGCGCATTACCCTGATGGTCGATTGTCACGCACAATTGGAAGTTCTCAGCCGGATCGCCGCCGGGGCCGGGGTCGTGTTGCCGCTCTGCCTGGATGTGGATATGTCCACGCCGCTGCCGGGTTTATACTTCGGCGTTTTCCGCTCGCCGGTCGCTGACGTTGCGAGCGCATTGGAACTGTATCGCGACATCGCCGGGAACAAGCACCTTCGCTTGGACGGCGTCATGGGCTACGAGGCCCAGATCGCCGGGGTTCAGGATAATCTGCCGGGTCAGGGCCTGAAGAACCGGGTGATCCGCTTTTTGAAAAAACGGTCGCTGCCCAAGGTAGCTCAGCGCCGCGCGCGAGTGGTGAAGGCCTTGCGCGATGCCGGAGCCGACCTGAAATTCGTCAACGGCGGCGGCACGGGCTCCGTGCAATCCACGGTTAAGGAAGAGACCGTCACCGAGGTGACCGTGGGTTCCGGTTTCTACAGCAGCCACCTGTTCGACTATTTCCAGGATTTCCGATATGCCCCGGCCGCCGGATTTGCGTTGGAGGTGGTGCGTTCGCCGCGTGACGGCGTGGTCACCTGTCTGGGCGGGGGTTACATTGCCTCCGGCAAACCCGGTTGGGACAAGGTTCCTCTGCCCTGGCTGCCGGAAGGTATGCGCTACATGGCCAACGAGGGCGCGGGCGAGGTACAAACGCCGCTTCGCCTGAACGGATTTCGGCCCGAGGTGGGCGACCCGGTCTTCTTCCGTCACGCCAAGGCCGGTGAGTTGTGCGAACGTTTCAACGAATTGTTCCTGGTCCAAGATGGTAAGGTAATCGACAAAGTCCCCACCTATCGCGGCGAGGGCTGGTGCTTTTTATAGGAGCGAACGGGTGAGATGGTCCAATTGGTCGGGGCTGGTCAAAGCCGAACCCGCCCGCATGGAAAAACCGGAAACGGAAGCGCAACTGGCCGACCTGGTCAAACAATGTGCCCAGGAAGGTAAAACGCTGCGACCGGTGGGCGCCGGTCACTCGTTTACCCCGCTGGCGGCCACTGATCAGGTATTGCTGAGCCTGGATGCCATGAGCGGTTTGATCAGTGTGGATTCAGAGAAAAAACACGCGGAAGTCTTTGCGGGCACCAGACTGAAGGCACTGGGCGAATTGTTGTACAGCCGCGGTCTGGCCATGGAGAACCTGGGCGATATCGACGTTCAGAGCATCGCGGGCGCCGCGGTTACCGGCACCCACGGTACGGGTCCGCAATTCGGCATTATCGCCACCCAAATCGAGGGTCTGACCTTGATCGACGGCAAAGGCGACCTGATTACCTGCTCGGCGGATGAGAACCCTGAGCTCTTCCGGGCGGCGCGCGTCTCGTTGGGCGCACTCGGTGTGATCACCCGTGTGCGTTTGAAGCTTTTGCCCGCCTACCGGTTGCGTTACACCTCCAAACGCGCGGGCTTCTTCGAGACCCTGGAACGCATGGACAGCTACGCCGACCGGCACCGTAACTTCGAATTCTACTGGTTCCCCCACAGCGATCGCGTTCAACTGAAACTGACCGACCGAACCGAAGATACCGCTAAAGGCGCCGGCCTCACCAAGCAACTGAATGACCTGATCCTGGAAAACGGCGCCTTCTGGGTGCTCAGCCAAATGTGCCGTTTCGCGCCGTCGCTATGTGCGCCGGTTTCCAAACTGTGCGCCGCGCTCATCTCGGAAGGATCTCGGGTGGATTGGAGCCACCGCATCTTCGCGACGCAACGCCTGGTCAAGTTCCAGGAAATGGAGTACAACATCCCTCGGCAAAACCTGGCCGAGGCGCTACGGGCCGTTCATGCCAAAACGGCCGAGCGCAACTATCGGGTTCACTTCCCCATCGAGGTTAGGTTCGTCGCGGCGGACGACATTATGCTGAGCCCTGCCAATGGTCGCGAGAGCGCCTATGTCGCCGTCCACATGTTCAAGGGCATGCCCTTTGAAACCTATTTCCGCGAGATCGAGGAGATCTTTCTCAGCTTTGACGGCCGCCCGCACTGGGGTAAATGGCACTCCCTGGCCGCGCCGCGGCCGGCTCCCAAATATCCCCGCTGGCAAGACTTCCAAGACCTGCGCGCCGCACACGATCCCGGCGGCGTTTTCCTGAATCCCTATCTGAAAAACCTGTTCGGTTTAGACTGACGGGCTGACCGGCAATCGATCGAAAATCAAAACAGGCCGGTTACCTTGAGAGGCGTGGTGCTATAATCGAATGGTTCAACGCGGCGACAAGACGGAGAAAGGGCTGTGGTCCGGCGGCTGGATACCGTTAGGTTCGAATCGCGATTGTCAAGAGGGGAACATGGAGAAACACGAAAGTCTCAGTAATACCGATACCGCCTGGTGGCGCATGGAAGATCCCACCAACCTGATGATGGTTACCGGGGTCCTGGGTTTTGAGAAACCCGTCACCAGGGGCATGCTTATAGATGTATTGGAGAACCGGTTGATAACCTTCAATCGCTTCCGACAAAAGGTTAGCGACCCCACTCCTACACTGAAGCACCCGGTTTGGGTAGATGTGCCGGAATTGGATTTGGATTATCACCTGGTCGAGGAAACCCTGCCCGGTGACACCGGTTATGAAGCCTTTCGCCAACGCGTTTCCGAATTGATGAGCCGACCCCTCGACTACGAGCGTCCCTTGTGGCAGGTGCACCTGATCTCGAATATCGGCACCGAGGGCAACGCGGTCGTCATGCGCACACACCATTGCATTGCCGACGGCATGGCCCTGATTGCGGTCATGTTCGCCATGACATCGGAAACGGCCGAGGCGTCGCTGATCCACGAATCCCCGGAACCCAAGCGCTTCAGTTCGACGGGCAACATCTTTTCCGTGGCGGGCAAGGGCATCGCCAAGATCTGGGGGACGGTCAAGAGTCCCACCAAAATGTTCGACCTGGCCCGTTTGGGCGGTGCGAGCGCTATCACAACAGGCCGCCTGTTGATAAAGAAGCCCGATCCGGTCACGCGCTTCAAGGGCCCGCTCAGCGTAACCAAGGTACCGGCCTGGTCCAGGCCCGTTCCCCTGGAAGATGTGAAGGCCATCAAGAATGTGTTCAAAGGCACCGTCAACGACGTGTTGCTGACCGCCATGACCGGCGGTTTGCGTCGCTACATGGTCAGCAAGGGCGACGATGTCACCGGTCTTAAATTTCGGGCGGCGGTGCCGGTGAACCTGAGACCGCCGGGCCAGAGCCAGGATTTGGGCAACCATTTCGGTTTGGTCTTCTTGTCGCTGCCGGTGGGCATCGAGGACCCCTTGGAGCGCATGGTTACGCTTAAGCGGCGCATGGACCGCCTCAAGAATTCCCCGGAGGCCATCGTGGCCTTGGGCATTCTGCGCGCCATCGGCATGACGCCGATTGAGATTCAGCGCGTGGTTGTGGAGATCTTCGGCGCCAAATCGACCGCGGTCATGACCAACGTGCCGGGCCCCCGCCAACCGCTCTACCTGGCCGGTCAGAAGATCGACAACATCATGTTCTGGGTACCGCAATCCGGCCGTGTGGGACTTGGCGTGAGCATCTTCAGTTACAACGGCCAGGTGCGTCTGGGCGTAGCGACGGATGCGGACCTGGTGCCGGATCCCCAGAACATCATCGAGGGTTTCTATGAGGAGATGGAAGACCTGATGGATCTGGTGCGCCAGGTACAGGAATAAACCGACCGCGGCTTAGTTCTCGCCCTTGCTTTCCAACGAGACGCGGTAGAGTTCCAACTGATTCAGCCGTTCCCTGTAGATGGTGGCCTGTAACTCCAACGGGGCATAACGCAGAGCTTTGTTCAGATGCCTGCGCGCCCTGTCGGTTTTACCCATGCGTAAATAGGTGTCGGCCAGTAGGGCGTGGAAGTCGTGTTGCTTGCGCTTCAGGCGAATGGCGTTTTTCAAATGCTTGACCACGGCTTCCCAGTCTTCCTCGTTGATGGCGCGATTGGCCAGGTAGTAGTGGTAGAAGGGATTGCGGGCCCGGTGCTTTTGCACTCTGCGTTCCAGGGCCCCGGCTTCTTCCAAGCGGTCGTGCCCGGTGTAGAAGGCGACCAGGTTATTCATGGCCACCATGTCCCGTTTGTTGACTTGGGTGGCCTTGATCAAGGTACGCTCGGCCTCCTGAAACCGGCCCAGGCGATTTTGGGAAAGACCGGCGCCGGACCAGGCATAACTCAGGGTCTGGTCCACCTGCACGGCCTTGAGAAAATTGGCCAGAGCAGATTCGTACTCCCCCGCGCCATAATGTTCGGCGCCCCTGTTGTTATAGTAATGAGCAAGAGCCCGTTCGTCGGTGACGGGTCGGTTGATGCGTACCTTGGAGCCCGAGAAGGGGTTGAAATCCATAATGAAAACTTTGCCGTCGATGAGGATCAACGCGTTGATATGCCGCATTAAAACGGAGACATGACCCTTGCGATCCCAGGTGGGAGCCAACTCCACTTCCTGGAAGTAGGCTTCCAAGCCAACCTCACGGGCCATGGCCACGAACATGGCGGTAAAGGAAAGACAATTACCGGTGCGCTCCTCGAAGGTTTCGACGGCATTACGGGTGTAGTCGTTGCTGTAGGAAAGGGCCAGGAACTGTTCCTCAAAAATTACATCGGAAAGAGCGCTGAGACGAGGCAACGCGCCCTTGACCACGGCCACATGCTCGGCCAGATAGTCTTTGATTTCGTCGGTGAGCGCGAGGAACTGGGATTCCTCCATCAGGACCTGCGCCTCCGGGCTGAGCGGTGTTTGGGCAAACAGCAACAACAAGCCGACGATCATCGGAGGCCTCCTTACTTTATTTTAACGGATTTCACCGGCAACTTGTTGGTGAATCGATAGCGAAGCTCGGTGTGAAACCCGGTTTGTCTATGACCCGCGGAGAGCAGAGGGCAGGAACTCGTCATAGTCCCCGATTTGTTCGAGGCCGGCAAAGGTTGCGAAACCATTCTCGTACCTCACGTGCTAGGATGCGCCGAGGGGAAATTCATATCGTGACGTCATGGAAACAGATCGGGAATCAGGCTTATGAATACGACCTTTTAAGCGATAGGTATATATCAGATGAAGAAGTCGGCCTCGTAGGGAGAATCTTGTTTGAACAGTCGTGACCCGGAATACATGCTCAGTCGCTTTTTGTATCATCTTCGGGAAGTATTTCTCGACGAAGAACTTTATACACGGCTGGGTACCACGCGAGAGGATTTCCGGCCGGAAATGGTCTATGACCTGTCGGCAACCCATGCCGTGAACCAGGACGACTTCATCGAAAGCATCACCTGGGAAGACATTCAGCAACGCCTGGCCGACCATCCGCAAGTCGGTAGGTTTGACGGACGCCGCCTATTGGTGGCCCCCTGCTCCGTTTTGTTCGACGACATTCTGGAAAGGTTGGCGCGGACCTATCCAAACTGCCGGTTCATCGACCTCAACCGGTCCGGCGGCGCCATCGCGGGGAAAACTGTCGACCATCCCCGAGACATTACCGCGCAAGCGGGCGATCTCTGCCTTATCATGACGCGGAACATCCACGCTTGTGAAAGTTATGAGCAACAGTTCGGCGCCGAAAACTGCCTGAATCTGCTACGTGTCTATGTGGACGAACACAAGACGGCGCAAGCACCCGGGACGATGCCCTTTGTGGAAAAGATCAACACGGCGAACAAACCGATTCTGTTCGTGGGCAGTCTGCCCCTGGCCACGCTGAACTCAACGATCCGGCAGATGTCCCGGGACGGCTTCAGTACGTTTTGGCTGGGCTCCGTGGATGTCAGGAAGGATGAACAGACCAACTACGCAACGCCCAAGATCAGCGCCATGAGCTTGAACGATTACCATATCGGCAACCTTTTGGATTTCCTGTTGACCTTCGTCAATATGGAGCGCGGTCTGGCGTTCTACCACTACGAGACCATCTACCCGCCCACCTGGGATTACAAACGCGGCGTCATCTGTTACGCGTCTACCCTGGCTTTGATTCGCACGGTCAAGGAATGCAGGAGCCCGTCGAGCACGGCCCGGCTGGGTCTGTTCATGTACGACGCCATTAAACCGGGGGTCAAACATTACGAGGCGGGAAGTGATTGCGGTCGCCTTTATTTGAAGATGCTCGCCGAAGCCGAGGCGGTGATTTTCAGCTCCTTTACGAAGCCGTTCGGCGATTTCATCGAGAATGCCGTCGGTAAACCGTTGCCCCGGGTTCACCATCACCGCTACCAGGTAGTCCCCAAGCGGCGCCGGCCGCGCCTGACCGACGGTTACCATATTGCCGTGATCACCTCCATCATGGGGGAGCACTGGCAACCGACCACGTTCGACCTGGTTCCCTATTTCCGCAAACTCATCGTCGATCAAGGTCTGCATATCCACTACTACATGGCCCAGGCCGTGCGAGCCGCGAGCTTGGAATTTCAAGCATCGTTGCCGGAAGCGTCGCGGCATTTGTTCCACCTGCACGACCCCATCCACGACTTGGATGAACTGGCCGAGGATCTGAGTCAGTACCACGCCGGATGGAGCCTCTTCGATATGCAGGCATTCAGCGAAATGATCAACCGACTGGAAGATCAGTTCCTCCGCGACGCCATGGACATGTTTACGCCTACCACGGTACCCTCCGTCGTCTGGACCTGCTCTGCCGCCGGCTTGCCGATCATCTGCAACAGGACGTTAAGCGCCGTAGTGAAGATGCTGCCCCGGGGACTGACCATCCCGCTCACCCTTTCGGAGTTGGATCGACTGTCCGATATCCTCCAAGGTATGGATTGGGAAGCCGTGGATCGCATTCCGCTCGATCAGTTGGATATGGCCCGCCAAATCCACAAGCTCTACGGTTTCCTGGAGAATATTTATCCGGCATAATCCGAATCCCCGGGATGGAAGCAACCATGACCAAAAAATCTTATACAGGGCACGATCCGGCTTACGCACTCGATCGATTCAAGCACCACCTCAACGACATCATCATCGAAGAGAACCTATATCCCCAGTTGGATACCTCGGAGGAGGCATTCGACCCGGAAGCGGCCCTGGACCTGATTCATGCCAACAATATTCACCTTCAACCCTTCGTGGACAGCGTCACCTGGGAAGGTGTTGAACGTGAGTTGGAAGCCTATCCCAATGCCGGCCGCGCCGGCAGTCGTCGTTTGGTGGTTGCGCCCTGCTCTCCCCTGTTCACCGATATCCTGGAACGAATGGCCGACACCTACCCGAACATCTGTTTTATCGATGTCAGCCGAGCGGACCTGACCATCGGCAACCACCGAATCCATCACCCCGATGAAATCACGGCGAATCCGGACGACGTCTGCCTCATGCTTACCCGCAACACGGGCGCTTGCGAAAGTTATCGACGGAAGTTCGGCGCCGACAATTGCATCAACTGGCTGCGCGCTTTCAATGAGAAAAACCAACGGCTGATTGCTCCCGAAACCCCCGCCTTCCTGGAATCGATCGATGCCGCCGAGAAGTCGGTGGTTTTTGCGAGCGCCAGACCCATGGCCACTCTTAACGCCACCATCCGCAAAATGAACGAGGACGGCTACACGACCTGGTGGCTGGGAAACGAAGAAATCAAAGAAGCACACCAAACCGGCTATGCAACGCCCAAGGTGGACGACGTTCCCGTTACCGGCTACGGTATCGGCAGCCTGATCGACTTCATCCACATCTTTTCCAATATGAAGCGAGGCATCGTTTTATGGCACTATGAATCCATCTATCTCCCCGCGTGGGACTTCAAACGCATCGCGGTTTGCTACGCGGCAACCCTGGCCATGATTCGCACGGTCAAGGAATGCCGTCCCAAGCGCAGCAAAGCCAAACTGGGCCTCTACATGTACGACGCGGTGAAACCCGGCGTAAAAAACTACGAGGCCGGAGCGGCATGCGGCAGGCTCTACTTGAAGATGGTGGCCGAGGCCGAAGCCATTGTCTTCAGTTCGTTCACTCAATCCTTCGGCGACTTCGTGGAGAACGCGGTCGGCAAACCGCTCCCCCGGGTTCATCACCATCGCTACCAGGTGATGCCGAGCCGGCGCCGCCCTCGCCTCACCGACGGTTACCACATCGCTGTTCTGACCGCCGCGATGGACGAGCACCAGATGCCCTCCATGCGCGGTCTTGTGCCCTACTTACGCAATTTGATCGTTGAACAGGGAATCCATATCCACTATTACATGGCCTCGGTTGCTCGGGGCAAAAGCCTGCAATTCAAAGCCTCACTGCCCGAGGATCGACAAGCGCTGTTTCATATTCACGACCCCATCCACGATCTGGAGGCGCTGGCCAATGAAATCAGCCGATACCACGCGGGTTGGAGCCTGTTTCACATGCAGGCTTTCAGTGATATGGTAGCTAACCTGCCGGACCAGTTCATGCGAGACGCCATGGACTGGTTCACCCCGACCACGCTGCCGTCGGTGGTATGGAGCTGCGCCGCCGCGGGCCTGCCGATCATCTGCAACCGGTCCATGGAGGGCGTTGTGGACATGCTGCCGCCCTGTATGACCATTCCGCTCACGCTCTCCGAACTGGGCAACCTCCGCGGTATCCTGGACAGGGTCGATTGGGAAACGGTGGATCGAACGCCCCTGGACGATCTGGATATCGGCAATCAGATCCACAAGTTGTATCGCTTTCTGGAGAACATGCTATAGGGCTCGTCCCCATCGCGAGTTATTGTTCTTCCTCGCCTTTGATCAGGGAAATCAGGTCCTCGATGGACAGCTTGCCCACCGTATCCTTACCGTCCAGCAGGCTTTGCACCAGGCCGCGCTTGCGGTCGTGAATATTCAGGATGGCTTCCTCGATGGTGTTGCCCGCCACCAGCCGGTACACGGTGACCGCCCGGGTCTGGCCGATGCGGTGGGCGCGGTCCGTGGCCTGTTCTTCCACGGCCGGGTTCCACCAGGGATCCATATGAATCACATAGTTGGCGTTGGTTAGGTTGAGACCCGTACCGCCGGCCCGCAGGGAAACCAGGAAGATGGGCACCTCGCCCTCCTGGAAGCGCTTGATGATGGTATGCCGGTGTTTGACCGGAGTATCGCCCGTCATCATGACATGCGGAATGCGCAGGCGGTTCAACTCGCGCGCGATCAGGCTGAGGAACGAGGTGAACTGACTGAACACCAGCACGCGGTGCGACTCGCTGACCAACTCCTCGGCCAGTTCACTGAACAGCTTCAGCTTGGCGGAGCCGCCCTTGTACTTATCTTCACAAAGCGCCGGGTGACAGGCGATCTGGCGCAAGCGAGTGATGGCCGCCAGCAGTTTGAAACGGTTGCCCTCGTCGGCCTCGTCCAGCTGACTGAGGATACGGTTACGCTCCTGCTCGTACTTGGTGCGTTGCGCGTCGCCCAGTTCTACCTTCAGGTGGATGTCGGAACGCTCCGGCAAATCGGCCAGCACGTTCTGTTTGGTGCGTCTCAAGATAAACGGCCGGATCAAGCGTCTCAGGTTTTCGAGTTTTTGCGAGTCCTGGCCTTTCTCGATGGGTGAGACGTAGGCCTTGCGGAAATGCTCCCAGGTTCCCAGCAGTTCCGGGTTCAGCATGCGGAAGATGCTCCACAACTCGCCCAGGTGATTCTCCAGCGGCGTACCCGTCAAGGCCAGGGTCCATTTCCGACTGAGTTGGGAAACGGCAATGGCGGTTTGCGAGATGGCGTTTTTGATGAACTGGGCCTCGTCCAAGACCAACGTGCCCCAGGTGACCTCGCTCAGTCGTTTGAAATCTTTCAGCACCAGCGCATAACTGATGATGAGTATGTCGCCGTTTTTCAGGCGGGACAGGTTCTTGGCGCGACGACCCTCGGAATAGAGCAGCGGCTTCTGATCAGGCGAAAAGCGCTCGATCTCTTCCTTCCAGTTGTAGCAGACCGAGGCAGGCGCCACGACCAATACCGGCCCTTCCGAAATGCGGTCGTGAATCACGGCCAGAGCCTGAATAGTCTTACCCAAGCCCATGTCATCGGCCAGACAGGCGCCGACACCCAATTCGGAGAGGCGACGCAACCAGCGGTAACCATCCAACTGGTAATTGCGCAGGGTTACGTTCAGGCTCTCGTGCGGGGTGTATTTATCCGACCCCTGGCCGCGCCATTCCTTGATCTTGTCCATCCAGCTCTTATCGCCGTCCCACTCCACGCCCTTCATCTCGGAGAGCACGGCCAGGGCCGCGTTTTTCAGCTTCATGGCCTTGTCTTCCTGGACCACGGCCATCTTGAACTGGTTCATCTGCTGGCGCAACTGGCGGTCGATCTGCAACCACTCCCCGTCACCGATAGCCACGTAGCGGGTTCCGGCCAGATGATAATCGTCCTGGGGGAAATGCTGAATGGAAAAGGTCTTGTCGTCGGCCATCAGGTGAATCTTCAGCCAGGCGTTGGCATCCACCTGAACCCGCAATCCCTGTACATTGGAAATCTGGTGGATTTTGGGTTCCTGACGAAGCCACTCCAGTTCCCAGCGCGCTTCCTTCAACCATTCCACCACGGCGACGGCCCGTTCCAGGTCGGCGATTTGAATCTCGTAGTTGCGGTCGGGCGCGTCCTCATAGGGAAACAGGTCCAGGAAGTCGCGATACAGCACTTTTTCTTTTTCCTGCTCGCGCTCGATGACCATGTCGGACCCGGTGGCCAGGTACTGACCATGCGAACCGGGAACCACCCTGCCCGAGGCGCCCTCATAGCGGATGCGCGGTGAGAGCGTCAGGCCGCGGCCCACCTCCAGGTCCAGCAAAATAATCAGTGAAGGCTCTATCTTTTGAATGATGCCTTCCAACTCGGACGGCAACTTGATATCGAAGAAGGATTGCAGCTTCTCCAGGCGCGGCAGGTTCTTGACCAGGTCGGAGCGACTCAGCAGCGGCCGGTGTTGGCTGACTTCCATCAGGATATCGCTACGGAATTTATCCACCTGGCAAATGAACAAACGTCCCTCGGAGCGACTGAAACCCAGCAGACCGCCGTCGACCTCGAAGTATTGCAGGTCCGGGGCAAGGTTCATGTCGTGAGAGATTTTCAACTCGTAACGGCCCGCACTCTCGGTCAGTTCCAGGTTGATGGGCGCCGTGACGATATCTACCGGCCTTTCCTCGAAACTGATCCGCGGGTGACCTAACAGAGTGAGCCAGAAACCCCAGGTGTAGCGCTGAGCGGGCGTGTAATTGGAATAGAAGAAGATCTGGCGGAAGTTGCGCACGTAGTCCAGGATGTTCTGATCGGTGGTATCGCCGTGGGTAAACTTGTAGGAGTCGTTGGCGGTGAACTTGCGGCCCACCCCGAAGGTGCCTTCCTTGATGTACTTGTGGAACATAATCTCGGGTTCCAGGGCGTCGTTGCGCATGACCAACTCTACCGAAAGCCGAAACTGGGCATTCTGAAAGGCGGGCGAGTTGAAATGCTTGTCCAAAAACTCCAACGAGTTACGACCCTGCTCGAAAGTCAGGTGATCGTCGACAAGCTGCCCGGCAAGACCGACAATGTGATCGCAAATAGAACCCTTGCGCGCCTTGCGACAACTGCAAAAGGCGCCGACGATGCGGCCCACCTTGGGATCGAAATCAAAGCGCTGCTCCAATTCCAAGCCTTCGATGGTGATCGTACCCTTTACCCGTTGCCCCTTATCGGAGATATTGAAAGCGTTGCGGTGTTTCTTACCTTCGATACGAATTTTTTCGGGAACTACCTTCAAAAATTCCGCAAGCGCATTGACCCGGTTTTGTTCCATAAATTGCCCTTCTTAGCCATGGGGAAAATGAGCGTCGAGGTCGGCAGATCTTGCATACGATATACCCGGATGCCCCTGGGATGCATCACTCATTATAGAGAACCCCGCGCGGGCTGTCAGCCCTCAGTATCCTGCTCAAGCGCCTCTTCACTTTACTTCCGCCTCTTGTCATCAAGTTTTTCCTCGGCGATATGTGCTTCGATCCAAAGCTCGTGTCCCTTGTAACCGAAAAACCCGCCCTTGCGCGAGTGTCGGAGCACGCGTTCGATCACCAATTCCGTCCCGGTCGGCAGTTCGCCCAAACGCAAGGCTCCGCGTTTCTCGGGACTGCTGTAGGCGGGAACCTTTTTGACGGTGCGAACGCGGTTTCCCGGTCTGGGATAGAAACGAGGTCGGGAGATATTGAAGAAGTCGGACTTTCGAAAGACCTTTCTACGCTGGTCGTACAACCCATACTTTAAATAAACGACGATTTGGCCGCTTACCGGATCGGCATGCGGCTCGGATAAGGGTGATTGGTTGGTTGCGGGCTCTACGGCCGGTTGGGCTTGCAGGAAGAATGCGACGGTTAGAACCAAAAAGAACGGAACCGCTTGCCGCAAGCGGAGACCAAGGCGCATGGAACCCTCCTCTAAAGACACTCTAACTCGAATCGGGGTATGGGTCCAGGTTCTTTAGGGTGAAAGCCCGCGAAAATCCGATCAGGTGGAAGCCATGACAAACTGAATCTTTTCTTTCAACATGTCGGTGGTCATGGGTTTCCCCAAAAAGTTGTTCACACCCACTTTCAAGGCTTCAACCACATCGCCGTGCGCCGCGTTGGTGGTGACCATCAAAATGGGGACGTCTTTATTGGGCGCCTCACCGGCCCTTATCTTCCTGGCCATTTCCAAGCCGTTGATACCGGGCATGTTCCAATCGGTGATGACCAGCTCCACTTCGCCGCCCGCCAACTGCGCCAGCCCTTCCTTGCCGTTTGATGCCTCCAAGACGTCTTCGTAGCCCAGTTCCCTGAGACCTTTGATGATGATACGGCGCATGGTCCTGGAATCGTCGACTACCAACACTTTCATGGGACGCCTCCGGAGCCGGGCGAATGGTTTATTGCCCAACACCGCTAACAACTTAGCAAAATGCGGCTTTTCCGGCAACCGGAACAATGCTTTAAATGTGAATGATGCTCACAGAAAAAGACGAATTGCCGGGTCTCCTCCTATACTTATCGTCCGCGGCTCACTGTCCTATACCCAACTGCTTGATCAGTTGAAACAAGTAGGAACGATTCACACCGAGTCTTTTGGCCGCCTCTACCTTCTTACCGCCGACTTCCTGCAAAACCTTGGTGATGTGGTACTTTCTGGCCTTATTGGTGTATTCCTCCAAGTCCGGCGCCTCGGTCTCCTCCCAAATCGGGCGGTCCTGTAACTCGAAAGGGAGATCATCCAGGGTCAACCGGTTGCCTTCGCACAGGATCACCGCCCGCTCCACCACGTGCTCCAGTTCACGCACATTGCCCGGCCAGTCGTGATCCTCCAAGGCGGCCACGACCTCCGGGCTGACCAACAGGGGCGTGCGCCCGTATTGCTCGGCATACTTTTCCAGGAAACGCGCCAACAGGGCGGGAATGTCGTCCTTGCGGCGCCTCAGAGGCGGCAGTTCCAGACAGACCGTGTTGATGCGGTAGTACAAATCCTGTCTGAAGGTTTCGGCGGTCACCATCTCCTTGAGGTTCTTGCCCGATGCCGAAAGCAGCCGGAAATCCACCGGCCGTTCCCGGGTCTCGCCGATGCGCCGGATCTTGCGCTGCTGCAAGGCGCGCAACAAGCGGGTTTGCGACTCGCGCGGCAGGTTGTTGATCTCGTCCAGGAACACGGTGCCGCCGTGCGCCGCCTCCAGCAAACCCACGCGGTCGTCAGCGGCCCCGGTGAACGCCCCGCGCACATGCCCGAATAATTCGCTCTCGATGAGATTCGCGGGCAGAGCGCCGCAATCGATCTCGATATACGGTCCGCCGCTCCGCTTGCTGTTTTGGTGAATCGCCCGCGCAATCAGGTCCTTACCCGTCCCGGTTTCCCCCTGAATCAGCACCTGGGCATCGGTTTCAGCCACCCTGGCCACGGTTTTCAGGATATGCACCATGGCCTTGTTGCCACCCACGATATTCTCGAAGCGATAGCGCCGGCGCAGTTCGTCCAACAGGTCGTCACGTCCCGAACGCAGAGCGGTAAAAGCCTCGGCGTTTTTCATGAATCCGGCCAACTGGGCGGCGAAGTTGCGCACCATGACGAACACGGCCGGCGTCAACGATCCGCTGAATCCGTCCAGGTAGATCACGGCGCGAATGCTGCCGTCAATGGGAACCGGCACACAGATCAAGGCCCGGCCGTCACGGCGCAACAGGCTGGTCTTCTGCAACAGGCTGTTGTCCGCGTCTTCGCCCTGAACCTTCACCTCGGTCCGCAATTTAAGAGCGCGTTGAATCACCGAACGGCTGATCTCCATCTCCGGTTCGGGGATGTTTTCCTTATCGAAGTTGCGCGCCGTGAGGAAGCGAAACCCGCCGTCAGGGTCCACGGTCGCCAGAAAACCCCTGCCGCAACCGCACATCTCGATCACCGTATCCAGCGCCAGCTCCAAGAGGACGGGAACATCCAGCGAGCCGCTCAAAACCAGCCCGGCCTTGTACAGCAGCTCATAAGACCTGTCGGCGACGGCGGCGGGCGCGGCCAGGTTCTTGCGCCGTTCCTGAAACCAGGTCTGTAGGCGAAACAAACGGCCGAAAAAGTCCTGCAAGGGAGCTGCAGCGGTATTTCCCAGGCTTCGATGCAGTTCCCGAAAAGCAACTGTCAGTTCGGAAAGGCGCTCATCCAGTTCCTGGCAAAATTGTTCCGGGTCAATCGCGGTGGAGGTCATGCGTCACCATATAACAAAGATACCGGGCTATTCTAGCATCGCGGGGGCGGTCTCGGTGATTTCATCCAGGGCGGCGCTTACCGCGGCCGTGTCGGGGTAGCGGGCGTTCGGCTCCTTGGCCATGCAGCGGGCGATCACTTTAAGCAGCGGATGATCGCCCTCCAAACCGGGCGGCGTTTCGTTGTGGATAGCGTAGATCATTTCCATCTCGTTCTCGGCGCTGAACGGCAGCCGACCGAACCACAGCTCATACAGAATCACCCCGAAGGCGTAGATATCGGCCCTGGCGTCCACGGCTTTACCCACGGTCTGCTCCGGGCTCATATAGGCCAGAGTGCCCATCAACTGGTTGCGGTTCTCCATGGTGGTCAGGGCGCTGATCCGAGCCAGGCCGAAATCCATGATTTTGATGCTCCCGGTTGCCTGCACCATGATGTTCGCCGCTTTCAAATCGCGGTGCACAATCTCCAACTCGTGAATCGCGGTCAGGCCTTCCAGAATTTGCCGAGCCCGGGTCAACAGCTCGTCCAAGCCGACCTCTGCCCTCCCCTGCCGGTAGGTTTTCAGGGTCTCGCCCTCGATGTACTCCATACTGATATAGCGCGTCTTGCCGTGGCTACCCGCCTCGTAAATGGTGACGATGTGCGGATGATTCAGCCGTTGACCGATCTCGGCCTCTTGCAGGAAGCGGCGGATGCCGTCGCGCGTCTCCTCCAGGCGGCTGTGCAATACCTTGAGCGCCACCGTTCGACGGTTCACGCGGTCCCCGGCCAGGTAGACAACGCCCGATCCACCCTCGCCAAGCTTCCGCAACAGCTTGAACTGACCCACGTAACGCGTACCCCGCCAGGCCTGGTAATACTGCTTGACCTTGAACCCGGCCAGAACGGCTAGAGCAAGACCCAACACCATGAGAGCGCGGAACCATCCGGTTTGCCAAAAGGGCGGGCTGATGACGATTTCCAGCGGCGTCCCCTCCGACCATACGCCCGCGCTGCCCGCGCCCCGATAGCGCAAGGTGTAGACGCCCGGGTCCAGGTTGGTATAGCCCGCGTAATGACGCGTTCCATTGTCGATCCAATCGGAGTCGAAACCTTCCAGCATGTAGGCGTAGCGATTGCGGTCGGTATCGTGATAGTCCAAGACCGCGAACGAGACCGAAAAGAACTTGTCGTCATAGGCCGGTCGCACGGGTCCTTCCCGGGGCAGTTGGACCGTTTCGCCCATAATCACGAAGTCGGTTATCACCACCGGCGGCGGAAAGTCCCGGTCACGCAGGGTCCTGGCTTTGATCGCCTCCGGCCGGAAATAGTTGAAGCCGTGCACGCCGCCGAAGAATAACTCGCCGTCCCTGCCGGCCGCATAAGCGCCCGTGTTGAACTCGTCGGACTGCACCCCGTGTTGGGTATCGTAACGGGTAAAGGCGTCGTCGGGACCCAGGCGATCGATGCCGCGGTTGGTGCTGATCCACAGGGCGCCCTCACCGTCTTCCAACATGCCGTAGACGAAGTTATTGGCCAGGCCGTCTGCTTGCGTCAGGTGAGAAAAGCCGTCTGTTTCCGGGTGAAAGCGATTCAAGCCGCCGCCGTAGGTCCCCGCCCAGACATGGCCCCCGCGCGTCACCAGCACACAGCGCACATCGTCATGAGACAAAGCGTCGGCCCGGCTGTCCCGGTGACGATAGCGCCGCACTTTACCCCCGGACGGAGCCATACGGTTCAAGCCGCCGCTGTAGGTGCCGATCCAAAGCATGCCCTCCGCATCCTGGGCCATGCAGCGTATCAGGTTCTCGCTGAGGCTGTCGGGGTCCTCGGGCCGATGCCGAAAATGGCGCCAGCGCCCACTTGCCCGATTACCGGGGGTCAGCACCGACAGACCCTCCTGCTCGCCGCCGGCCCACAGATTGCCGTCGCGATCCTGGAAGAAGACGCGGTGGTTGTCCTCCAGCAGGCTGTCGGCTCGATTTGGATCGTGCCGGTGATGCCGAAACCGCACCGGATCGTCCTTGCTCTTGCGCACCAACTGATTGATGCCGCCCTGTTCGGTGGTCAGCCAGAGGTCGCCCCGGTCGTCCTCGGTGATCGCCCAGACATGGTTATGACTCAGGCTCTCGGAATCAGCGGGATCGTGCACGAAACGCGTCCACCGGCCGGCCGGCCGGTCCCAGCGACCCAAACCGGCGCCCGACGATCCCACCCAGAGGTCGCCGAAGCGATCCTCATGCAAAGCGAAGATGAAGTTCCCGGCCGGGCTGTTGAGGTCCATGGGATCGTGGCGCACCAGGCCGAAGGGCCGGTCATCGGGGATCAGCCGGTTCACGCCGCCGCCCCAGGTCAGCACCCAGATGCTGCCCGACGCGCCGTCCCGCGATCGGTAGATGTGATTGACATTGTCGTGACTCAGACTGTCGACGCGGGAGGGCTGGTGCCGGTAACGTTCGGAGGCGCCGGTTTCCGGATCCCAAATCGTCAAGCCGTCGCCGTCCGAGCCGATCCACAAACGGCCCTCTTCATCCTGAAAGGCAACGGTAGGATTACCCGGCACCCAGCCGTCGGTCGCGGGCGGATAATGGGTGAATCGGCCGGTTGCCCGGTCCAGCATGCTGAAACCCTGCCCGCGTGTAGACAACCACAGGCGGCCCTCCTTATCGAGCAGCAGGCGACCGATCATGTCGGTAGCAAGGCCCTCGGGGTTGTCCGGTTTGTAGCGATACGGCCTTACCTCATCGCGGCAATCGGCCGGGTCGATTTGCTCGAAGCGGTTCAAATCCAACGCGTAAAGGCCGCGATGACTCGCAATCCACAAAAGGCCGTCGGCATCTTCCACCAGGCCGGTGACCGTGACGGGTTCATCGAACAACCGATAAGCGGTAAACCGTCCGGCGGCCCGGTCGAACAAATCCAAGCCCGCGGCGGTGCCCACCCACATGCGATCGGATCGATCCAAGTACAAGGTCTGCACCATGACATGGCTCAGGCTGTTCGGATCGTCGGGTCGCGGCAGGTAACGCCGAAAGAAACCGCGTTCGCGATCCTCGGATCGCAAGACGGACAAACCCCCGTCGCGGGTACCGATCCAAAGATGACCCTGCCGATCCTCCAGCAGGCAATGGATGAAACTGCTTGAAAGCGAACCGGCGTCCCGGGGATGGTGGCGAAAAACCTTGCAGCGATAGCCGTCGTAACGGTTCAACCCGTCAATGGTGCCGAACCACAGGAAGCCCCGAGAATCCTGAAGCACGGAGGAGACCGTATGATGCGATAAACCGACCCGACTGTCGACATGATCGAAACGCGGCTCGCCGGACAGAGCCGGACACGGGGCAAACAGCAGAAGGAAAAACGGGCCGAAAGCCGGAAGCTTGGAACGCATGGATCTCCCGAATCTAAGCACTGAAAACCGGCCCATTATAACACCCCCCGGCGCACACGCTGCCGGCGTGCATCCAAGCGGTATCATCAATCGAGCAGAAAGCTCAAGTCTTCCTCATCGTTCAATTCCCTGATCTCATCCCTGGTAATAAACAGGCGGCCGCCGTTTTTACCTTTCAGGAGCACTTCCTTATTGGAAACGCGAACCATGGCCCCTTCTCTGATGGCCAGCACCGGGCCCGTGTTTTCTTCAAGGAATTCCAACAATCGTTTTTCCCGGGTCTCCCCCTGATGATCGGCCTTCTCAACGCCGTCCAGATAATGGGGATTGATATTGAGTGGAAACAGGTTCAGCGCATCCAGGCTGGGTGGGTAGACAATGGGCATATCGTTCGTGGTTCTGACATTTTTGCAGGCGATATTGGTGCCGGCGCTTGCGCCCATGTATTTACCGCCGGCGAGCACATTGTCCCGAATAAGCGGTAGTAGGTTCATATCATATAAAATCTTGAGCAGCCTGAATGTATTTCCGCCGCCGACGTAAAAGGCCTCGGAGTTTTTGACGGCGCTTGCAGCGTCCTCGTATTCATGGATGGAGGTCAGGTTTTTACCCATGGCCTGAAAGCGTTCCCTGGTATTGTGGGTGTAGGTATCCCAATCTTTCAAGGCGTATGGAATAAAGGTGACATCCTTGACGCCGGAGAAGAAGGCGGTCACCTCATCGACACAATGCCCCAGGTAGCCCATTTTCGGATCTGTCGAGTTGCTTAGTAGAAGTAATTCCATGATGCCCTCCTTATTTCAGGGAACATATCACAAAATTTGTCGAATCGGTATGGTCCTTGTGGCGCAAGTCATGCAGTCGGCAGACAAGGCATCCTTTCCCGGACATGAAACCGCGGGTGAATCAAAAGAAAGGCCCCGGCTGGACCGGGGCCTGGTTGGGAATTTGTGGCTGAGAACCTTCGATCTCAGGTACGAGTCGATATCCTAGAGCTTGCCCAAGACGTCTTTGTACTTGGCTACCGCGTCCTTGAACTCACCGGCGCCTCTTTCGGCGTCGCCTTCTGCCAGCGATTCCAGGGCGTCGCGGATGTTGCCCGAGGCGTTATTGATTTCCTGGAGCGCAACGGCCACAGCAGCGTCGGCGAGAGCGTTCAGCAGATCGTTCAGTTCAGCGGGATCGTTGCAGTTGTTTTCTTCGACAGCCGCCTCGAGATCGCCCACGGCGCCTTCGATATTGCCGATAAACGCCTCATAGTCGGGCTTCAGGAATTCCTCCAGCGCGGTTTCCACACCGGAAAGCACATCCTCGACCTTGTCGGTGCAATCCCCCGGATTGGCGGCGATGACAGCTTCAAGCCGGGCAATGATGTCTTCCAGGACGCCGGCGTCGACAACGGGATTAGCGATGTCGCAGGGACCGTACTTGGCGCCTTTAGCAAGGAATTTGGACAGGTCCTTGTCTCTCACGGCGATACTGCGCGTGTTCTGCGGGTTGTCCTGAGGCGCCCAGCAAACAAACGTCTTGTCGCCGAAGGCCGCGGCCGACTCGACAGCGTCCAGGATGTCGACGAAACCATAACCGGAACCGAAGTCGAAACCAACGTCGAAACCGGGCGTGAAGGGATCGTCCATATCGTCGGCGGTGTCTTCCAGGAGGCTGTAAACCTCATCCGGCGTCAGCGATTTGTCGGTTTGCTTGATCAGCGCTGCCGCCGCCGCTACGTGGGGCGCCGCGGCGGAGGTGCCGAAGAAGTTGGGGAAGCCGTCAGGTTCGCCCTGGAAGGAGAAGCCGAGATCGGAACCGAAGAAGGTCGTGTTGGTGCCGTCGGGACCCACCGCCTCGGGCTTTTCCCGGATCTCATTGACCGGATTGCCGTCCAGATCGAAGAAGATGGGCTGAGGACCCGCGGAGGAGAAGCCGTTGAGAAACGCGGGATTGGTGAAGCTGTTCCAAGCGAAGGTGTTGAACCATGCGGATGCGCCCACGGCGAATGCGCCGGCGGCATTGGCGTGCCCGTAAAGAGAGCCGCTGAAGGTTTGATTTTCCGAAATCTGCCCGCTGCCGAACAACAGGATCTTCAAGTCTTGAGGGAAGGCGCCCTCGAACAGTTCGACACCCAAGGCGACATCGATCGGGGTCGAACCGCCGTAAAAGATACCGAAAATCTCGACGGGATCGCCGCCGATGTTAACCGCCGCCGAGCCGAGGCCCAGGAACCCGCCGCCGGTGGTGTAGAGCAGTACATCCAAGTCACCGGCCGCACCCGGAGGTCCGCTGATGGAAAAGGAGGGATCGGCCCACTGGAGCACGACGTTGGTCACACCGGGGAACAGGGTGATGGTCAGCAGGTCGTCGACCGCGGGACCGGGATCGAAGTCATGGCGATTACCGCCGAACAGACCGGGAACGCCGCTGGGAGAGTAAGGCGCTCTGTAGGCGCTACGGCCGTCGTTACCGGCAGCCGAGAAGTACGGAATGCCCGCGTTCTTGACGATATCCGCGGCTTGCGCGATGATGCCGTCCTGGTACATGGGCTCGGCAAAGTAGATGATGTCGTCAACCATGATATCGGCGCCCGCCACGGCCAGGTTGATGATGGCGTTGGCAAAACCCGCGATACCGAACTGCGTGGTCGCAAACAGTTGCTTTGAGCCGGGGGCCACGTCGTGAATCAACTGCATCATGGCGCGGCCTTCATCGGTGCCGCCGGGGCAAAAGTCCTGCAGCACGACGATGCCGGCGGGCAGATCGTTACTGGCAACCTCCGAGGCGGCGCCGCCGTCGCAGTCAAAGCTGTCGGACAGGGAGCCGATGGTCAGACCGGAACCGTCCAGACCGTAGAGGGAACGCACCTGATCCGTTTTCATGGAGACATCGCCGCGACTGGTGACGTCGCCCACAAAGGCTTTGTTCACGGACAGTCTGGCAAAGGCCAGGTTGACGGAACCCGCCATGGTTTCCAGGTTATCGACGGGCATGCGGCCCGAAACGAAACGGCCGTAGGTGGAGCCGTTGGTCAAACCCAAGGCTTCCAAATCAGCGAGCAGTTCGGCGGGGTCGCCGGTGGCCACGGCGTCGATGACAACCAGGCCGTCGGCCAGGTCAGGTGCTTGGATCAGGGGGTTGGTGGGCGTAAAGACGCCGCTGCCGCCTTTCGCCATGGCGCGCGTCATCTTGCGCTCTTGCCATTCGCGGCTCAGGTCGGCCAGGTGATTGTCGAGTTTGTTCAATTTGCCGGTCTTATGGGCCAGCATCTTGGCGGCTTGTGCGTCGGCGAACGCTTTGTTATTCATCAGGTTTTGGACATCGTTTGATGCCTGGCCAAGCAAGACGGGGGACGTCAGCAGGCAAAGAGTAATACACAGAACGAGTCTGTTCCTCATAATTGAAAACCTCCATTGGTTCTGACAGGTCGATTTAGGTATGGAGCCGAAAAAGATCGATGCGGCAATCCGGGGCACAGGTAGTCTTCTCCCCTACAGTAAATTCAATTGCAGGACTGATGATACGTAAAAACTGAAACATTGTAAAGTCGCTGTAAAGGTTCGATGTTGAATTAGTGCCTTTTCGTCAAATAGAAACCGGATCACCGAGTAGCGCAACATCAACACTTTCACGCAATTTCAACGACAGGTGTAGCCGGTGTCAGTTTTTAGCGCGTAGTCCGTAGAAGCCGCCGGCACATATCGGATGACATGTTAAAAGCAAGCTATGGGGTATTCCCGGGCGCGCCCGCGTCCCGCCGGCTGCAAGCCGTTCATCTCGCCATGGCGAAATTAGGCGACTCATATTTCCGATAGGCGATCTCTAAAGGGCAAGCGAGCCATTAATGGTAATGATTATAACTCAGGACTAAAACCCGGCTTTGCCGTTTTTCGAACATGTTCTTCGTATTTTTAACGACACCGTTCGAGTTTGAACCAAGACACAATCCGCTTAATTTCGCCATGGCAAAATGAACGGCTTGCAGCCCGCGAGACCCGGGCGCTCCCGGGAATACCCCACAGTTTGGGCTTTGATGGGCCGGGCGTTGCTTGTTCTTTCGCATTGTCAATCGACTTCCTTTCCTGATGCACTCTGGGGGTTCCGGGCTTCATTCCGGGCTTTGCCCTGCCGGCAATTGCTTTCGAGCACATTGATTCACGGGGTTGTTCCGATTTACATTCAATGCTTGCCTTAGGTTTGCCAGGTTCGTATTTGTGCGCGGGCATACCTCCAGTCTTTAAGTGACGGCTTGTTCCCCGCACCTACATGTCCGGGCGCGAACAGACCCGGACCGCGACGGTAAGCGAGCTTTTTCAGAACTTGATCGGCCTTGGTTGCTTCTTGACGCAATCCATGCTCGGACCTGTTCAAGCTATCTCATGACTCTCCTTTTTCTTAATTCCGAAAAAAATGTTTTGCAGATGCGGTGTCTTGTATCTATTCCTGGTTTAAAAATTGAAATCATGATCGGTCATGTACTCAATTTTGAAAATGAAAATGTCTAAATCGCTTGTTATGAGATCCTCTTTTAGTCAGATGGTAACTCCAGGCAACTACATGTATCTCTCTCCAATTCCAAAAATGACTTTCAAGATAGTTATGACCTCGTCCAGATTTTCAGAATTGAATAGCCGGCCTGGTATAAACCCATTATTTTTATCGAATACTTCCCTGCTGAATGTTTTCAGGGACATTTGTCATGCTTGAAATCGAGTTGCAAACATTTGCAAATATATATTTTGTTCGGATTACTCTCTTTTTCACCGTGCCGATGCCTTCATGTGTGAGATTAATTCGATTGACATTGGCATCAATGATGCTTACGATGCAGCAGCTCTCGCCTGCGCACCGTTTGCAAGGCAAGTTTTGCCCGTGGAGGTTCCCTGTGCCCCGTATCATGTATTTGCAGAGCGATCGGAATCGATCTACTTTCATCAGCATTGCCGCCAGGGCCGGGCGGAACGATCTGAATGCCGGGAAGGGTTACATTCCGCCGGCGGTTGCCGATCAGTTGGCCGATACCCGACAAGCTTTCAAAGCGGCACTGAAGGTTTACTACGACGCCAGGGCCGATCTGGCCGGGATTGTGGAGACGCACGCCAAGGCAATCGATACCTTGCGCGCTTGCGTACGGCATCTGTGGAAGGACCTGCGCTTTCAGTATCGGCTGGGACGCATCGGCTTAGAAACATTAGCATTGATGGAACTCCCGCTCAAGGGCATGCCCGGTTTCACCCGTTACGACGACTGGCTCATGGCGGCGGCGCGCATGGAGCATCACCTGCGCAACCAGAGCGCCAAGCACCCGGAACTGGTCACCAGTCCCTCCCTGGCCCAATTGACGGAATACCGCACTGTGGCGGATGATGCGGCCAGGCGGCTCAGCCAGGCCAAAGCCCGCGTGATGGATGCCCGCGACGACCTGGATCCGCAACGAGCCGAGGTCGACAGGTTACACGGCTACCTGGCCAAGTTTCTACGCGCGGCCATGCACGGGACGCCCAACCCCGCCCTGCGCGACGAGATGCGACGTTACGGCTATACCTTCCGACCCACCAAAACCGAGGCGCCGCAACCGCCGCAAACCGAACAACCCGAGGGGGCGGCGGTTGAAAGCGAACCGGCGCCGGATGCGGGGTCAGGTTCAATATGGGTAAAGCCGCGACGGATGGGCAACCATGATGCGGCGCGGTTGATCGAGCCGGTGTCCCAATCGCCGCCGCCGGAAAGTAGCGTGAAAAAGCCCCCACGTAAAAAGACCTGAAGCCGGAACAGTGACCTGATCATCTGAATAAAATGTGCTTACCGGCATGGTGGGGGTTTATTCGCGCCGGACAAACAAATATCCAACGCAATGCAAGAGACAGGTTCCGAAGGCAAGATCACGCGGTCAAGTTGCGAAAGGGATTGCCTTCGGAAAGCGATTGGTGCACCGCGTGGGTTTTGGGTTCCTCCGACGCGAACAAACACACCCCGTGCCGGTAAGCACGCCGTCGATACTTCAGAATTGGATGTCCCCGCGGTATAACGTGTTACGGGTGCGCTTGTTCACGCTACTCTGCCGGAAAGTAGCGTGAAAAAGCCCCCACGTAAAAAGACCTGAAGTTGGAACAATGACCTGATCGTCTGAATAAAATGTGCTTACCGGCATGGTGGGGGTTTATTCGCGCCGGACAAAC
>JASJCB010000112.1 GCA_030066195.1 Acidobacteriota bacterium | reverse complement strand
CCTAAAACACATGCCCAACCCAGGGAAGAGCACGCAGGATGCGTGCGCGCCCAGGGGAGTTCACCCTACGGGTGAGGCGGATTGCTCTCTCACATTAAATAAACCAAACCCACAAATCATACCTAACCCGGGGAAGAGCATGCGGGATGCGGGATGCGTGCGCGGCGGAGCTTAGGAGTTTAAAACATGGACCCGAACGGACATTTCGCGTAGACTATTGCCGTGCTACCGGGTTAAACTAAACAGCACCGGCTTTGCATTTCCTTCCCAATTTTGTTTTGACATTGGATACTTATTTGATGTGACGGGGAGATTGAGATACAAAGGAAGCCGGCACCGGTCGTGATTTTAACTCAAAACATTTGGAGGATACTTTGAAGAAAACTTCTATCATCGCCATTGCCTTGTTTTGCATGGGAATGATTGCAGCGTGGGCAACCGTTCCCGATCTTGTCGATAAACCCGACTCTTGCGAATGCCCCAGTAGCGGCGGCACCGTGCACTACGTAAGAAAAAAGAACCGATGTGATAATGATCCAAAGAAATACGAATATAGTTGTTTTGTGGGCGGTAATGAAAAGTGCGAGGTCCAGAACTGCCCCTAACTCTCATCGCCTGATTCATCTTTTTTCCCTCTCATTCATTTTTTCCCGGGCCTGAAATGCTTCCCTGTTTCAGGTCTTCATTTCTTTCCATGAGGTATTACTTTGTTTCATAGAATCACTTTACTCCTTTTGCTTACGCTTTCACTTGCATGTAAAAACCCAGAAGAGAAAACCGTTACGACTGTCCGAGACATTGAAATCGTCGACCGTTCCGACCTCCAGATCTTCGATGTTGCGACAATAACTCGTGTCGTCAAACTGGAAACCGTAGCGGAAGCATTGATCGGCCGTATCGACCAGGTCAGTATCGATAGAACGACCGGCGATATCCTGGTCGCCGATAATTCTGCCGAGACCAGTGTGTTGCGATTCAATCCAGAGGGAAAATTCCTAACGGGATACGGTAAACAAGGCCAGGGGCCCGGGGAATACCAGTTTTTTGATGCTTTTGCTGTCTTTGAAGACTCCAGCGTGGTGGTTTCAGGCGGCTGGAAGCTGCTGCATTATGACGAGAACGGTATGCTGATCAAGGAAATCAAGTTTTCCGATGTAACTGAAAGCATACAAATCATCGCTGACAAAATCTATGTATTGGCGGCAACCAATATGAAGGCTGTCGATCAAGCAGCTGTGGTATTAGACAAAAACCTGGAAGTGCTGAACACTTTGGGTTCCTGGCATCCGAAATTGAATAAAGACCGCTTACTTCCTAGCAACGGAAGTGCACGTTATGGCGACTTTTATGTCTATCTCGACTTCCACGATCTGGGTTTCCACTTTTTCGATCCTCTTGCCGGAAAAAGCGAACACCACAGTTTTCCCAGCCACAACACGGAAGAATGGTCAGCCGTCTATGAAAAAGAAACCTTAACCACCGAAGACGAAAAGATAATTATGCAGAACATACACCACTTTGGTAGTCTATACGGTTCACGAGATGGTGTATTACTCAATGAGGTTTGCGTGGCTAAAGAGATTATACGGTACTGGCTTTTCCAACCCGAAACAAAGCGCTTTATCCAATTCAAGAACGATTACACCAATGACAAAGACAAGTTTCCCTGGAATTTTATCGCGGGCGAAGGCCCTGACAACTACATCGCCGTTTTAGAAGATACCGACCTTTTTACGCAATGGCGCGATAAAGTTCCGGCTTTTGCCGATCTCAATTTCACCGCCAAGGACAATCCGCTCCTCATCTTTTTCAACCTGGGCGGCTTAGATGTCCCGTAAGTTCCTTCTCATCGGTTTCAATATCCTGGCCTTTATTTCCGGCTTTCTGGCGATAAGAACCCTGCACCTCTCACGCGTGCTGAAGCTGGCAAACGAAACCGCGGCGCATTCCGCTACTGAACTGAAAAAGGTGCGGCACGACTACGAAACCTATCGAGACGCGGCCTTGAGTATGCATCGGGCTGCTGTCCGTCACGTGGGACGGGACCTGCTATGGCCCGATTTGGAATTGGTTCATGGCGAGGCGAAGCCAGGGAATTCGGACTCGTACAAACTTTATCTTTACCTGAGCGAGATCAGCTGTAACGTCTGCCAGGATGAGTTGACCGCATTTGCCCGCGAGTTCTCGACGCTTTACGGCAAAACCAATGTAAGAGCCGTGGTTTTTTCAACTCGAAAGCAATATGTCTATCAATACATTCGTGTCAACCAGGTCGATTTCCCTGTATTTTTCGATCGCGATGAACACTTTTCCAAGGTCAATCAAATCGCCCAAGGCCCGATGGCTCTTCTGGTGAGAGAGGGACGCATCTTGGAAGCCGCCTATCCATTACCCGGTTTCCCGGAATGGAGTGAGGCGTTCTATCAACGGTGTCGCGAACTTGAACCCTAGACGACGGGGAAAGGCCGGTACCCTGGACGCGCACGCGTGCCGGCGTGCATCCAAGCCGAGAATCGCCCTCCGGGCGAGGCGAGGCGGATTGCTCTCTCACCTTAATTAAATCTAACCTAAAACACATGCCCAACCCAGGGAAGAGCACGCAGGATGCGTGCGCGCCCAGGGGGGGTCACCCTACGGGCGAGGCGAGGCGGGTTGCTCCCTCACACTTATAAAACCAAACCCACAAATCATACCCATCCCAAGGAAGAGCACGCAGGATGCGTGCGCGCCCAGGGGGGTTCGCCCTCCGGGCGAGGCGAGGCGGGTTGCTCCCTCACACTTATAAAACCAAACCCACAAATCATACCCAACCCAGGGAAGAGCACGCGGGATGCGTGCGCGCCCAGGGGGTTGCCTCCCCCCCGGAGAAGAGCAAGGGAAATGAATGCCGGCTCGGGTTGTCAGTCCGATAGATTCTGAGCGCATCGTTGGTTTTACGCCGGTCCGGCCGGCCTTAAGTTTCGTTTCATGATAAAATTCTGAGCTGTTCAAGCTTTCGTTTCCGTTTTTAATTATTCGGAGGCTGAAGTTCCCAAAACTGGAATCCACGGGTGGGCTTGCGCTAAAAAATTGATCTCACTTCCCAGGCTGCGGCTCGTTACTTTTGGGACGATGAATGATTCCCATCACACAAAACTGGAGGCGTTTGTGTTCCGCCGATTTTTACCGCTGTTTCTTCTGTTATTTCTTTCCACTCCGCTGCTAGCGGATATAGAGTCGCAAACATCGATCAACGATGTCTACAATCGCGGCTCAAGCGAGTTTGTCGGATCGATCACCATGACTACCACCGCCGATGATTTCCCCGGTGTCAGTCCGGAAGCCCCGGCTTATATCCGCATTACCCTCGCTGACGGCGCCACCCTGGCCAAAACCCTGGTAGACAGCCAATCCAGCATTGCGCCCTACAATCAACCCATCTTCCTGGCCATGGAGTTGATTACCATGGAACCCGGGCTTACCATCGCAGCGCCCCTGGATACGGCTTCCATCGTGCGTTGGGTCAGCGGAGAAGACAGCATTTGGATCTGTATTAGCAGGCCCACCAATACCTGGCTTCAACGCGAAGGCGTCGGCGCCGAGGCGCCCTCCGCCGATCACAAGGTCGCATTTACCATAGGTGTTTCCGCCCGATCCAGTTACTGGGACAACAGGGACCCTGATATCAGTAACCGCCCCTTTAACAGCAGAAGCACAGACGGGACCGATGATCCCGTCCTGGCCGTATCGGCGCTACTCTGCCTGGATTTATCCCAATCCACCCTCACCATTGACGGCGCGGATTCATTACTCGAATTTTCCGCCGCCGCTTTCGGTTCCGCCGCCGCCACGGGTAACGGCGAATTTGCGCCGAACGACCCCCTGGCCGTAACCTTTGCCAACGATTTCAACATCGCCCGCGGCAAGACGCGTGAATGCACCGTATCCATACCCTTCAATATAACTTCTCCGAAAATCGAGTCGACTCTGGATGAGAGCGGCTTCGTGCAAATCACTCGCGAGTATGACGCGGAAATCGTTTGCTTGAGGGGCGGTGACAAACTGGATACCGATTTATTTGACAGATCTGTCTTCAGTTTCAGGGCGGAAACGGACTTGCCGATCGGCTTCACCCTCGGTTCCGTAGCATTCGACTACTTCAGCCTCAGTGATGTGTCCGTCATCGGCGTGGACCCCTTCGAAATCGAGGGCCGCACTCTTTACCGTCAGTTGGATCTCCACTGGCAGGGCGGCACCTGGAGTCTCAGTGGCTTCAGACTCAATATGGATATCACGCTTGTTGCGCCACGTTCCGCGGTAGAAGCCGGCACGACACGCGGCAATGCGCCGGTTGAGTCGTTGAAAACCGATGTTTCCTTTACAGCCAAACTGGTGAATCACGACGGACCGTACGATCTGGATCCCTTCGAGGGCGATGGCCAACTCCGTCGTTGCGAAGCCTCTTTCTTTACGCCCGATCCCGTGACCCAAAGCTTCGGCTTGTTTCCGGTTTCCGAACGGAACCGGGGCAGCAGTTTTCTCTCCAGGTGGTCTGTAGGTTACTGGTCCGATTTGTTGATTTCCGACGGAAAGGGCTATATGCAAGCCGGCTACGGCGACCTGGAAGCTTATGATCTTACCACCGACCCGGACCAACCCCTCCGAACCGATCGCATCACCCCGGGCTTCATGAGAGACATCGCGGCTTACAACGGCAAAGCCTATGTAGCGATGTTCGACGGAGTCGAGGCCTATGCCACCGACGCCGACGGCAAGCTGGTCTTATCCGAGACACTTCTGGCCGGCAGCCGGGTAGATTACCTGTCAATTTCCGACGGCCTGATGTTTGCCGTAATCGGCGGTGAAACCCAAATCTACGACCTGACCGCGCGAGGCGCCTTCGCGCCCTTGACCACCCTACCCGACAGCTATAGGGACTTCCGTGTCAGTGGAAACACGGGGATCGGCTACAAGGACGGCGACGACTGGTTCTCCTTCGACATGAGCAATCCCGCGACGCCCGTGGAGCACCTGTCCTTCGCCACAAGCAGGTATATACAGTTGGATGGTACAACCGTTTATGAAGGCGGCAGTAAGTTAACCATCCACGACCTGAGCAACCTCGCCGCTCCTTCCGTCGTCGGTCATATCGATCTGCCCGATAATCAAGGGGACATGACCGTGATCGGCGACCGGGCCTATTTCACAGGCGATTTAGCCGTCATCGACATCTCGAACCCGGCCATGCCTGCTCTACTAGCCGGTAACGGTCAAAGGGCCTTGGGCACAATCGCCGTCTTCAACGACAAACTTTACCTGGCCGGCTGGAACTCCATAGGCGTCCTGGACCTTACCGACCCGGATCATCCGGCAGAGGTACACTATCGCCAAATCCACAATCCGCTGGTTGCCAGGCAGGGCGACCTGGTCCTGGTGTCCATGGAAACCAATCTGCTTTACCTTCTGGATGTCAGCAACCCCAAGAGGATCGTGGAGTTGGGTCACTTTACTATCGACGGCGGCGTAATCTATGAAACGGTCATTCAAGGCAATACCGCACACCTGGCGGATATCGGCTACGGCTACCGCGCCTTCGATATCAGCGACCCGGCGAACGTGGTGCAAACGGCAGACTTCCCCTTGGACATGACACCCCACGAGATCTTCATCGACGGCGGTTTCGCCTATCTTCTCAATCATTCCCGGCTTTCCATCCTCGATATCAACGATGTACCCATGCTGAGTGCCGAGGTCCTGCTGAACGAGGGCGACGGTGATGATATCGTGGTCTCGAACGGTTATGCCTATATCGTCGGTGTCAACGGGCTCCATGTCTTCGACGTCAACGATCCGGGCAACCCCATACCGGTTTTCACGGAAGCAGCTTGGAGCGGCCGGCGCCTGCATATCAGCGGGAGCCGAATGTTCATCTCCAGTCTGGAGGGTTTAAGGATCATCGATATCCAAAATCCCGCGACGCCAAGGCTGAAAGCCTTGGCCCAAGGCAGCACGAGTTATGGGGACTTCGATATCGTCGGGGACTTCATGTTCGCCGCCGCCCGGAACGGTTCCATGGAAACACTGGACATCAGCGGACCGGGATTACCCGGTTACATCAATCACATTATCGTCCATCCCTGGCATGAGGGTCCGCTTAACATCGCGGCCTCGTCGGATAATATCGTAGCCGTCGCCAATACAGGAAACGGAATAGCATTGGAACTGTTCAGCTTCTACTGTGACTGGCCGGAATTCCCGGTCTTCCAACAGAAGCTGCCGGAATGGCCGGCCCAAATGGACATCTCCCAGCTCATCCAATCCGTGGAAGAGCCCTGCCCCGATTGACCTGTCGCACAACGGCCGCCGCCTCTCGAAAGGCGGCGGCTGAAACCGGGGAAATAAGCACCATCTCCTCTCTAGACCCCCATGCTCGAGTACACGGGAGCATGCCGGAATTTATCCGGGTCCCGTCTTGCACCTTGCGGCCGGTTCTGTTATAAACCCAGGACCTGCTTTGGATTAGACAGGTGGAGGACCCCCATGACACGAATTTTGAAAACCGGCATTCTCGGCGCTACCGGCGCGGTCGGCCAGAAGCTTTTGCAACTGCTCGAAAATCACCCGCTGTTTCAGGTGACCGCCCTCTACGCCTCGGAAAAGTCCGCCGGCAAAGCTTATCGGGATGCCGTAACCTGGCGCGCGCCCGGCGCCTTCCCCGAAAAGTTCGCCGATCTGGAAGTCGCGCCCTGCCGTCCGGGCGAAACCCTGGACCTGGTGTTCTCCGCGCTGCCCAAGGAACAGGCTCGCGAGGTGGAACCCGCCTTTGCCGCCGCGGGCATCCCCGTGGTTTCCAACGCCTCCGCCTTTCGCATGGGCGAGGACATCCCCCTGGTCATCCCCGAGTTGAACCCGGATCACACGGCACTGGTAGACATTCAGCGTAAAAATCGCGGCTGGTCGGGATACATCGTTACCAACCCCAATTGCGCCACCATCGGCCTGGCCTTGCCCCTATCGGCCCTGGATCAGGCCTTCGGCGTGGAAAAGGTGAACGTGGTCACCATGCAAGCCAGGAGCGGCGCGGGCTATCCCGGACCGCCGGAAGAGGTGATCAACGACAACGTGCTGCCCTACATCGGCGGCGAGGAAGACAAGCTGGAAACCGAACCGAAAAAGATTCTGGGCGTCCTGGAAAACGGCGCCGTAACGCCCGCCCCCATGATTCTGTCCGCCGCCTGTCACCGGGTCGATGTGATCGACGGCCACTTCGAGGCAATCAGCGTCGCTTTCAAAAACAAACCCGCCTCAGCGGACGAGGTAGAAGCCGCCCTGGCTTCTTTCCAGGGCAAGGTGGACGATATGGACCTGTATTCGTCACCGGACCCGCTGATTCAGGTGCACCAGGACGAGACCCGGCCCCAGCCCAAATTGGACCGCATGACCGGCGGCGGCATGACCACCCACGTAGGCCGCATTCGCCCCTGTCCGGTGCTTGATTATAAAATGGTGATCCTGTCCCACAACACCATCCGCGGCGCCGCCGGCGCGGCCCTGCTGAATGGAGAGCTTTTGGCCGCACAGGGATTGCTCTGATTATCTGGAAGGAGGGCCGCGGCAGCCGCGTGATTTTGACAAATTCGTACTTCGGCTCTCTAAACCCACAGTCCACTCCTGCCGACCTCCCCGGCCCATGGCTAAAAAAAACATAATTTTATTGATCTGATCCTGACAATTTATCCGCATGTAAGATTAGAGGGCGAAAAATCAACCGATACGATATGTAACCGCCGAAAGCTAGGAGAGAGACATGCCATATAGATGTCACAACCCGGGTTCTTACAAAGGAAAGGTCGTTGGCAACGGCCAATGTGTTATTTTGGTTCAAAAGGCATGCGGAGTACCTCATACTTCGCGATGGAAAGAAGGTGTTAAGGTGAGAGGAGGAAACGTCGAGAAGGGAACAGCAATCGCAACCTTCGAAAACGGAGTCTACCCGAATCGGTCTTCCGGGAACCACGCCGCCATCTTTATCGAGGAGACACCCAACGGAATCCTGGTATGGGACCAATGGGTCGGCAGGAAGGTCGGCCAACGTCTCATTCAATTCAAAGGTGGGGTAGGGTCTGCCAGTAACGATGGAGATGCCTTTTCCGTAATCGAATAACCAGGAGAATTAAATTGCGAAGATATTGGAAAAAAGGCATTTGGTTCGTTGTTCCGGTTTCTTTGTGTTGTGCTGTTCTTATACTCGCATTTAAATCGGAAAGCCAGGATGACCCGGATCGACTGGCCGTTCACGGTTATTCCGAGTCGGTTCCGGCAGCTAAGGCCGTTGCGGACTTCAATGAAACGGCACGTCTCGATGATATTGGGAAAAACCGGCCGCCACTGACCGCACGCGAATTTCTAGCCGCGGTTCGGGCCTGGAATTCAGATGATTCCGATTACGAAGCATCAATCAAAAAGGAGATACTTCAGATCGCCGAAACGGAGAAATTGCCCAAGGGTACGGTGATCCGCTTTACTTCCGGAATAATCGACCGCAATGGATACGATGTGGATATGTGGATCATCGAACTACAACTCGGCTTAAATCGGTATCCAGCGGATTTGGCTGATATGCCCATCTTCCTTGTTCCCATACGCACCCAATTTATTGCTTCCAGACCAACCACCGGCCCCTGAAGCCTTTTTTCATATAAATAGCCGCGGGCCGACCCTGCCCATGATCGGATCGATCCGCCACTCTCCTCCGGGAAAATGACCCCGGCTACCGCCCCAGGTTCTGGACACGCCGAAGACCACGTCACATCATGGAGATTTCGGGCCACCCAGGTGTAGGAAACCGCGGCAAATGCCTACCTCAGCGTAGGGTACAAGCCGGGGTCTGCTCCTTTTTCGGGTCTCCCCTGCCCTCATTTTTCTTTCAATTCTATCTAACCGGGACGCTTGAAAATACGTTACCTTAATACCGGCTTATGCCGAAAGTCCCCCTAGAAAATCGTGATATTTGGAGATCATACATGAAAAACGCACCCTTTTTCGCCAGGTTTTTGGAAAGCCAACGTTCGTTGGATCAGAAAAACGCATCTCAACTGACCGGCGGCGGTCCTCTATCCGAAACCAGTAAGATGTCCGATGCCGTTACCGAAAAGTATCCGTCGGACGACGACGAGGTCTTCACGGAGAAGTACCCCTCGGATGACGACGAACCCTTCACCGAAAAGTACCCTTCCGATAACGAAGAAGGCTAACCCGAAAGCAAGTTGCCGGGTTCTTGCAACCCGGCAACTTACCCTCTACGGTTTTCAGATTCTTGGGGCAGACCGCATGGGTTGACCGGTAAGCGCTACCACTCATCCGTATCGGAAGGCCACTTTTGGGTCCACAAGTTCAGATCATAGGCGTCGGCTTCGGATTTGCGCTTGACGCCGGTGATCACCATGGGCGGCGTTTCCAGGAAACGGGCGAAGATCGGCTGTTTGATTTGGGTGCCGCCGCCGCGTACGGGGCATTCCTCGATACTGATCGGGCTCTCTTCAAGAACGGGCGCGATGAACATTCCATTCTCCTTGTCCGTCGATGCATTACGGACGATCGTTAGGCATCCCCCTTGCCGGTTTCCACGCAAACCGGGGGATTGGTTGGAGCTGACCGGCAACGCTGAGTTTCCAGTTGCCGGATGGATGAATTGAATAGACGGAGAATTACTTTCGCCAACCGATTGCCCTACGGTCGATGTTCAGGAGCGAAATCTTACCGTTTCAAGGAAGCAGTTCAAGGTGGGGAAAGTAGCCCCGACACTTTTGACATGAAAATTATAACCTGATCCCAACCCTTTCCAATGCAAAATATTCTTTGATTAATCAGGGAAAATGTAAAACATGCGTAAGCTGCTCAGCATCCTACACCTCTTAAAAAAAAGGAAACACGGCTCTCGTCTCCCATTCAACCCAGGTTTCGGTATAATCCCTGGTCGGCCGGCCTTCGGCTGAAAAAGGAGACCCGTTGCAAACCGAATCCATGGATAACCGGCGCCTGTTGCGTCTGGCCGTTCCCAATATCCTCACCAATCTCACCGTGCCGCTCGCCGGCCTGATCGACGTGGCCCTGTTAGGTCACCTGGAGGACATCACGCCCCTTGCCGGCGTCGCGCTCGGCAGCTTGATCTTCGATTACCTGTTCTGGAGTTTCGGCTTCCTGCGCATGACCACTACCGGCCTGGTTGCCCAGGCAAGCGGGGCCGAGGACCTGGAATCTTCCGCCGCGGTGTTTTTCCGGGCCCTGTTTTTCGGGCTGGGCTTGGGGATCGCTATCCTGGTGCTGAAGAACCTGATCGGCGCGGCGGGTTTTGCCATCCTGGAGGGCGGGGCCGCGGTAGAGGAAGCCGGCCTGGCCTATTACCACGCCAGAATTTGGAGCGCGCCGGCCACCCTGGCTCATATGGCCGTCACCGGCTGGTTGTTGGGGCGGGCCCATGTTCGCTCCGCCCTGGTTCTATCGGTGGTTTTGAACGGCCTGAATATTGTGCTCAATTACATCTTCATCTACGAACTGCGCTGGGGCGCGGCCGGCGCGGGCACCGCCACCTTCCTGGCCGAAACCGCAACCTTTCTTCTGGGCCTGATCATGATTCGGGCGCGCTGGGGCCGGCACCCCATTCCCAGCCTTACCAAGGTTTTTCAGAGAGAAGACGTCAAAGACACCCTGGCTTTCCAAGCCAACATCCTGGTGCGAACCTTCTGCCTGGTGACGGTGTTTTCCGCTTTCACCAACCTGTCCGCGCATTACGGTAAAATCGTGCTGGCCGCCAACACCATCTTGCTCAGGTTCCTCAATACATGCGCCTATTTTATCGACGGCTTCAGTTATTCCCTGGAAGCCCTGGCCGGCGCCTACGCGGGCGGCGGCAATGACCGGGCCATGAAACGCGCCCTGCAACTTACCCTGCGCTGGAATATCGCCTTGATTGTGTTTTGTAATCTTCTGTTCCTGACCCGCGGTGAATTCTTCATAGGTTTGTTGACCCATCACGCCGAGGTGATTGCGCACGCATCCGCCGATTTACCCTGGATGTGTACGGCCCTTTTGTTTTCAGGATTTGCCTATATCTACGACGGCTATTTTCTGGGCCTGGCCAGGGGGATGTTGCTGCGAAACGCCATGTTGGTATCTACCCTGCTGGGCTTTCTTCCCTTTGCCCTGGCCGCGATTTACCTGGATAACCCGGACCTCTTATGGTGGGGCATGGTGTCCTTCATGGCAATGCGCGCCCTGACCCTGGCTCCTTTTACCCGCCGGTGATTCAGCGCACAACTGCCGGCCCCTCTTGAACCGTAATAGCATTATGTAGTTGGTAAATACAATGCGCCGCATTACAATAGTATCAGGAGGTCCTTATGAAGAAGCTTTGCGGTTTGGTAATATTGTTAAGCTTACTGATCCCCGCCGGCCTTGCAGATTTCCTGGTACTGAAAAACGGCAAGCGCTTTGAAGTGCCGGAGGGTTATCAAGTCAAAGGTCAGTACGTGGTTTTCAAAACCAGTAAGGGCCAATTGACGCAACTCCCCCTCAAACTGGTCGATCTCGCCAAATCGGAAGAGCTGACCAAACAGATGGAAGCCAGGCGCCGGAAAGATGAAGAAGCTAAAGCAGCCGCCGAAAAAGCCGCCGCCAAGCGCCGCTTCTCCCAAAGAAAAACCACCATGAGCGATATCACGGACTATGTGCAGAAGAACCGTGATCCCAAGAAGCCGGCGCCTGAACGGTTATCCATCGGCGATGACCAGGTAGAGTCCTTCGCCGAGACCAACCCTCGCCAGACCAATACCACGGCATCTTCCGGCAGTTCTTCCGGTTCCTCCAGCGCCGCGGATTATGCAAGCGAGGCCGACCGCCTGGCCGGTGAATACCAGCGCCTGGTCAAGGAGATAGAGGATCTGGAGAATAGAATCCGGGCCGCCCAACAGCATCGCAACAACATGGAAAACATTGCTGCTTACGGCGACGAATTCTATGGCAGCGAAGATGTTCACGATCCCAATACGCCCATCGAAGAAGACGAGGGCGGCAACGCTTCCTTCGATGAGGCCAGAAAAGCCGAAAAACAAATTACCGACCTTCAAAACCAGAAAAAGAAGAAAGAAAAGCAACTCAAAGAGCTGGAAAAAGAAGCCCGTCAAAAGGACATTCGCGATTACAAACGCCGCAAGCCCAAAAAGAAGAGCGGCGAAGAAGAGAGTGACGAAGATACAAGTGATCGCAAATACGGGAAGAAAAGCCGTAACGATTAAGATTCAAGCCGTTCCAATACACTCAAAGACCCCAAGCCCGGCACTCCCGGACTTGGGGTCTTTTTTCTTTTGCAGTCCCCGGATTACCGCCGCTCAATAAAAAGACACCTGAGGCGTGTGTTCTGATATGCTGTTAGCCGTTTGTGCGGCGGCTTTCCCGCCTTTTATTCGGACCACCATGTGACGGTTATGCTCAATATCAAAAAGAAGATTCTCGATTTCGTTTCCCTTAAAGAAGACCCGGTCAAGTTGAAAAGCATCATGAAAAACCTTGGCCTGGGCGGCTCCGACCGTCAATACGTCAAGTCGCTGCTTACCGAATTGGTCAAGGAAGGCGCGGTGACCAAGATCGGCAACCAGTTCTGGGTCCCCGACGGCAAACAACAATCCTTGGATATCAAACGGACCAAAACCAGGATGCGCGACACCCTTTCGGGTCGCATGTGCCTGACCTCTCGCGGCTTCGGTTTCGTGGAAAACCCCAAGGGCGATGATTGGTTCGTGCCCGAACGCGCCCTGGCCGGCGCCCGCCACGGTGACCAGGTCCTGGCCCGCAAGGTCAGCCGCGACGCCAATAACCGCATCTCGGCCGAAGTCATCGAGATCGAAAGCTTCGGCAAAACCCTGATGACCGGCGTTTTCGAGGTGGAGGGGCACTTCCAGAAGTTCACCCCGTTCGGCCCGGTAACCCTGGAACGGCGCGAGATGATCGGCTTCCCCCAGGACGCGACCGACGGCCAGGTGGGTTTGTGGGAACGCAGCGAAAGCGGTAAGTGGCATTTTCAAAAGATGCTGGGTCACCTGGACGATCCCATGGTGGACGAGGAGATCGTGCTGGTAGAAGCCGGCATCCCCCGCGTGTTCCCCCCGGAAGTCCTGGCCGCCGGCGAAGACGTGGGCCGTCATTTCCAATTCGAGTTGGGTGACCGTACAGATTTCCGCGACCGGTTGGTCTTCACCGTGGACGGCGCCGATGCCCGGGATTTCGATGACGCCCTTCACTTCAGGGAATTGCCCGACGGTCATATCGAGGTGGGTATCCACATCGCCGACGTGAGCCCCTTCGTCAAGGAAGACGGCCTGCTGGACCGTTGCGCCCAGGAACGCGGCAACAGTGTCTACCTGCCCCACAAGGCCATCCCCATGCTGCCGTCCATTTTATCTTCCGATCTCTGTTCGCTGAGGCCCGACGAGGACCGTTACACCCTGTCGGTAGTCGCGATCATGGACCGCGACGCGCAACTCAAAAGCTACACCCTGCACAAGGGACTCATCCGCAGCAGTTTCCGCTTGACCTATAGCCAGGTGGCTAAAGCCTGCCTGGATAAGGATGCGGAACTGCGCGAGGAACTGAAGGAAGTGGTACCTTCCCTGGACCTGTCGATTGCCCTGGCCCGCGCCATGCACAAGCAACGCCGGGCCAAAGGCGGCCTGGTGATCGACATCCCCGAGGTCGTGGTCAAGCTGGACGAGGGCCATAAACTGGAATCGGTTTCCCTCTACCGACAAACCGACGCCAACCGCATGATCGAGGCGTTTATGGTCCTGGCCAATGAGATCGTGGCCAGGCACATGGAAGAACGCGGGATTGGTATTCCGTACCGGATTCACGAGCAACCGGATATGGACCGGATCGAGGATCTGGTCACCTTCCTCAAGGGATTCGGCATCGAACCGCCCATGGAACTGGGCACGCAAACCGGCGTCGCCCTGAACAAGATCATCAAGGCCCTGCAGAACAAACCCGGCGCGCGCGTGCTGCAAACCCAGGTCTTGAAGTCGCTGAAACTGGCGGAATACAACATCGACAACCGCGGTCACTTCGGCCTGGCCTCGACCTCCTACGCCCATTTCACCAGCCCCATCCGCCGCTACGCCGACCTGATCGTGCACCGCCGCCTGACGCGCCTCCTCAAAAAATCGGACCTGGGACCGGAACATTTCGACGACGGCCGACTGATGGAGGACTGCGAGCACATTTCCACCACGGAACGCGAGGCCATGACGGCGGAGAAAAGCTTCCGCCGCATCAAGATCCTACGCCACATCCGCGAACACGAAATGGGCAATGAGTTCCACGGCATCATCGAGGAAGTCAAGAACTTCGGCTTGATGGTGCGGCTGGACGACCTCTACATCTCGGGCCTGGTGCACGTGGAGGAGTTTCGGGACGACTACTATGTCTACAACCCCGAGAACCTGTCGCTGATCGGCCGCAACAAGGGCCGTGTCTACCAGGTGGGCGACGAAATACAGGTGCAAATTCTGCTGGTAGATTTTATCGCCCGACGCCTGGACCTGGCCCCTACCGAGAACCAGCCGCCGCAACGCAAAGTCCCGCAACGGTCCGGCCAAAAAAGAGTGAAACGCACCCTGTCGCAAAAACTGTCAAGAGGCCCGCGTGGAGGGGACGCGCGACCCGGCCCCAGGAGCAGACGAGGCGGCGGCAAGAAAGGCGGTCGCGGCGGCGGGCGGCGCGGGTGATGCCGTGACCGAGAGCACATGTCCCTACTGCGGCCGGCCGGGAAAATTCGCCTTCCGGGCGGGCGATCATTTATATGAGGTAACGGATTACCAGGCGGATCTGTACCGTTGCGAGAACTGCGCAAGCCTCTACCAGGAACCCGTCCCGACACGCGAGGTCATCGCCGAATTCTACCCGGGCGGCTACTGGCAGGAGTCAAGCGGTAAACCCTCGCTGATGAACCGCCTGCAAGCCACCTACATCCGCTGGATGCTGGAAGCGGATCTCATGCGCCTGGTCACGAAAATGGGTCCGGCAGCGGGCGCCTGGCTGGACATCGGCTGTAGCCGAGGCGACTGGGCGGCCCTGATCAGAGACCGGGGTTGGCGCGTCAGCGGCCTGGAAGCCGATCCCCGCGCGGCAGCCTACGCCAGGGAGACCCACGGCCTGACCGTTGAAGAAAGTGACGGCGACAGCTGGAACCCGGAACCGGAAACCTGGGACGTCATCAGTTTCTTCCACCTGTTGGAACACCTGCGCCAACCGAAAACCTTCCTGGTCAATTGCCGCAAAGCGCTCCGTCCCGGTGGTCGCATCCTTCTGAGAGTACCGAATATAAACTCCTGGCAATTCGCTCTCTTCGGCAAGCGCTGGAAGGGTCTGGAAATGCCCAGGCACATCACCCTGCCGACCCCGGACGCTTTAAAAGCCGCTCTGAAAGAAGCGGGCTTTGAAATAAACCACGCCTCTACCTGGGCCCTACGAGACGGCCCGCCGTCCATCGCCAGTTCCCTGCTGCCGGCGGGCGAACCCACTCGTCAGCAAATCAAGCGAAAACCCCAACCGGTCATGACCCTCCTTTACCTGGCGTTCACCTGGACATTTCTCCCGCTGGAACTGCTCGCGGCGCTCCTGGGCAGAGGCTCCATGCTGACGATCATCGCAAGTACATCCAGTTACAGCAGAAACACCGGCCACACTACTCAAACCCATCGAGGAGTATAACGACCGGGCCCTTCACCGATTTTTTCAGGTCCTTCTGCACCCATGTTACCAATCCGGCCCGGCCGGTTTTCAGATCTTACTGAAGCAATAAGTGGATACTCGGTTCCTTTAGCAGGTCCAGGTGATTGCAATCCAATTCGATCAGGGTCATGTTGCCAAGAACCGGCTTCCAGTCGGGAGCGGTTTGTATGCCCTGTTTCGCGCCGATAAAGCATACCGGTCCATCATAAGTTCGCGGTTCAAAATCCCGGGCCGCGACATGGTTTGCAAGGTAGACACGCCGGAACCTTCTACATTGGGCGAGATCCAGGCTCTCCGAACCGGCGCCCTGATCGATCATGGCTTGACGGATAAGGCTCAGTCGCCGGGTCATCATTTGCCGCGGGTTGTAACTGCCCGCCGAGACTATCCGCCCGGAACGCCGGCTCACCGGCTCGCCAATCTCCTCCGTGGCAGCTATCTCGATCCGCGGGAGGCAGGCTTTGTCATGGAATCAACCGGCCGTTACTCATTGGAGTTGTTTCAGTTACTCCGAACTAAATGGCGTCTCGTGATGTTTCGCCGTGTATTCGCGCGCAGTGGGCGCGGATGGCCGCGATTCTGTGTCGTCCGCGCCGCGAGATCACGCAGCTTTGTCGTTACTCCGAGACAACCTAATCCTCCGCGGCCTCAAAGTTAACATCGAGGACGCCGGTCCGGCCGGTGAAGAGCAGGCTTTGGATTTTCTTCTTGCGTTCAATGTTGACCAGATTGACCTGTTTTGGCCAGATGTCCCGGAGAGCATTGTGGATAATCTGTAAACCCTCGAGTCCCTTGCGGATGGGGGTTTCCTGGTAGACCCATATGTGTTTGCCTTCTACCTCGTAGCCCACGGTTTGCAGAGTGAGTTCCTTGCCCGCCGCATCCGCCATTTTGAAGCGATCCATGATGTATTTGGAAAAGTCCTTTTGGGTCTGCTTACTGCCGATGATGTCCGCTTTGCCGCCGAAAATCTGCTTGACCGCGTGTTCGGCGTCGTGGAGCAGGAAGCGATGAATCACTTCGATGGAGCCGGTGCGCTCGTTGAAGATCACCCTGGTGATCGCTTCTTTTTTCTGGTGTGCGAGCGCGGGCGCGCACACCAGCAACATGATTAGAGTCAGACGCATCAGTTGCGGTCATTCTCCTTTTTCATATCTTCTACGGTTTTTAGTTTGGTCTTTACGTCGTTCATGATGTCGCGGCGGTCCCAATTGGCGCCCCGGCCGCCTTCCTGCTTGAAGATTTCCAGGCGGGATTTGATGATTTCGCGCGGGTAGGTGTTGTTTTCGATATCGGTGTCGGCGGTTTCCCATTCGGGATCCACCACCACTTTAGTCAACTCCTTGTCCAGCACCAACAGCTTGGAGACCTCTTTGGCGTTGCGGCGCCAGATTTCGGCGGGGATGTAGTGCTTTTCGCTGCTGCCGTCCGCGTAGGTCAGGCCCAGGATAATGGGCATCACCAGTCCGCCTTTGTTGCTGAAGGAGAGCACGTAGTAGTGCTTACCTTTTTCGTTTTTGGCGCGCTTGTAAACCTCTGTTTCCCAATCCTCCAGCTTCGCGAGAAAGCGGTGGTACTTGTTGCGGTCCTTGTTGGTGACGGTGTAGCGGTCGTTTTCGTCATAAAAATCCGTCACCTCCGGGTTTTTTTCGATCCACAGCTTCATGCCGGCCGCCTTGTTGCGCGCCACGAAGGGCGAGCCGGGAATTTCGGCGGCTTCATTGCGGCGGTTGACGAAATCGATGTCCGGGTCTCGGGTGTCGAATTGCATCTTGTAAATGCGATCCAGGGAGATGTCCACGTGGTCCGTAGAGTAGAACCAACCGCGCCAGAACCAGTCAAGATCCACGCCGCTCGCCTCTTCCATGGTGCGGAAAAAGTCGTAGGGGGTAGGGCGCTTGAACATCCAACGGCGCGAATATTCCTTGAAGGCGAAGTCGAATAATTCGCGGCCCAGAATGGTTTCGCGCAGGATGTTGAGCGCCGCGGCGGGTTTGGTGTAGGCGTTGGGGCCCAGTCGCAAAACGCTGTCGGATTGCGTCATGATGGGAACCTGAAACTCGGAGCGCATGTAGTCGACGATGTCCTTGGGCTCAACGCCCCAGGGGATGTCGGGATCCCACTCGCGGCCGGCCACGCCGTCCAGATAACTGTTCAAGCCCTCGTCCATCCAGGTCCACTGACGCTCGTCGCTGTTGACGATCATGGGGAAGTAGATGTGTCCGATTTCGTGGATCACAACGCCCAGCAGGAAACGCTTTTCCGACAGCGAGTAGGTACGCGTGCCGTCTTCGCGCAGGTCCGTACGGGGCCCGTTGAAGGTGATCATGGGGTATTCCATGCCGCCCACGGGGCCGTTGACGCTCTGGGCGGTGGGGTAGGGGTAATCGAAGGAGAAGCGCGAGTAGACTTCCATGGTGTGGATCACGGACGCCGTGGAGTACTTCTCCCACAGGGGGTTCCCCTCTTTGGGGAAGAAGGACATGGCCATCACCAGGGGCTGCACGTCGCCACCCTGCCGGTAACCCTGGGCGTCCCACATGAATTTGCGCGAGGAGGCCCAGGCCACGTCGCGCACATTGTCCGCTTTGAAAATCCAGGTTTTGGTCTTGTCAGTGCCCTCTTTTTCGTTCTCCAGCGCCTCTTCCGGCGTGACAACGTAGATGGGGCGCTCGGCGGTTTCCGCCTGCTTCAGACGGCGGCGCTGTTCGCGGGTCAGTACTTCGTCGGGGTTCTGTAAAACACCGCTGGACGAGACGATGTGATCCGCCGGCACGGTGATTTCCATGGTGTAGTCGCCGAACTCCAGCGTGAACTCGCCGCGACCCAGGAATTCCTTATTGGTCCAGGCCTCGTAGTCCGTGTAGGCGTGCATACGTGGAAACCACTGGGCCAGAAGGAAGATATCGTTGCCGTCCTCAGGGAAATGTTCGTAGCCAGAGCGCGCCCGTACGGCGTCTTCCTCGACGATATTGAACGCCCAATCCAAGGCAAAAACGGTGCTTGCCCCGGGCTTCAGAGGCTCTTTCAGATCGATGCGCATATTGGTGCCGGTGTAGGAGGGGCCGTTGGGGTCCGAGCCGGTGATGATCCACTTCAGCGGCTGCCCCTCGCCGTCGCGCACATTGCTGATGGTGTAGCCGTAATCGTTGTCTGCCATGGAGTATTGGCGTCTCAATCGCCTCAGGCTCATCTTGGCGGGTTCGGTGGAATCACCCGCCCAGGTTCCGGGGGTGCCCTCTTCCAACGCAAAGGTCGCGGTGCGTTCCGCCATCGATTCGCGGTTGAAAATGTTCTGATCCAACTGCAACCACAGGTAGCGTAGGGTGTCCGGCGAGTTGTTGGTGTAGGTGATGGTTTCCGAGGCGGTGATGCGTCGCTTTTTCTCGTCCAGACTCACCTTGATGTCGTAGTCCACCTTCTGCTGCCAGTACGCGTGTCCCGGCTCGCCGGCGGCGTTGCGATAGACATTGGGGCTGGGGTAAACCTCTTCCAACTGGCGAAACTTATCGACAAAGTCGCCCTTGGTCTGCTGAATGGCTTCGGACTGTCCAAACGCCATAGACGCGATGAAAAAACTCAAAACAAACGACATTCTAATCAAGGTACGCTCCATAAAACGGGAAACTGCTTCGAGGCGTAGATAAACCCGTGTAAAAGAACACAATGTAAGATCAGTCAATACGCCCAGATGCACATGGGCTCTCTTGATGACGTCAAGTTTGTCTCCAGTTACGCCGGATAAGGTGCAGGTGAGTCCCTTTTCCCGTGGGTAAACCGGCTCCATCCGATGCGAAAAACACCGGCGGCTCTTTCATGTATGACGATTTGCGTGCCGTCGCCTACGCTTTGGGACAGTGGCCGAAACTGACCGTTTGCCGGCATATGCAATACATCCGGGCCTACCTCATTTTTAAGGCAAAGCCCCTGAGCATCGGAGTCTTCGGAGAGCGACAGATCAAAGCCCGGGGTGAGGCACGAACCCTGGGTAGGCAAACCCACCCCAACCATTGCCGCCGCGAAGCGGCGGCGGTCGGGTGGGGATGACGAAGCAGAATATGTGCTGAGGTATAATCAGCCCGAACAGTATTCTATCGAGGCCCTAGCCAGGGCCCAAGCGGATCATTGCTTAACCTCGCCAACAATAAAACAGAAAGCCCCGATGTGGGCGATAAGGCCATGGCCTATTCCGCCACCATTCCGAAACACGAAATAGGTGGCGACACTACGATCTTGGACGAGTGTATTCATGTGGTGCGATTGCCTTGGGTAACCGGACGCACCGGTAGCGCGCCCGGAAAAATATCAGTGGCAGCAATTGACACGGCGAGCCGTGTCATGAGTATTGGTTGTGCACCAAAGGGTAGCTCCGCCCAGGAGTTTCGCTTTGTCCGCTGTCACAAAGCTTTTCACCTTGAGATCTTCCAATGTCAGTTTCTTATTCATTTTGAACGCTCCTTTAACACAAATAAGTTAAAGAGAGCGGCAGGTCTTATTTCGGCCTGTCGCGCTATTGCGCGCACCGTCCCAAGAGACACTACTAAATACGTAAAACAGAGGCCTGGTGTTGCTTCCAGATCAGCCCGGTTTCTCCTTAATCAACTTATAGCGGGTGCGGCCCACGGGTAAGACCATGCCGTCATCCAAGGTCGGCTCATAGCGACTACCCGTAAACGCGTGCAACTCCTTCACCCGAGCCCTACGCGGCTATTTCGAGCGCCGGGGGCTGACCCGGGAAGTAGTATCGCCCCTTTTTCGTAGCGTGAACAAGCAAGACCGTTGAACGCTCCAGTAGGGGCAAAAAACGCTGAGGTTACAAGCGGATGCCTTCGGGAATGGGTCTTGTTTGTTCGCGTCGCTGGAACCAGGGTCTCACGAGGAGCTAAGTAACTTCGACAACAACGCACCGGCCCGGAATTGATGGATGTCCCCACGGACATTTCGCGCTATAGTGGCGCGAGTGAGGTGGATGGGTGAGTTCGACGCCGGCCGTTTTCAGAAAAGAAGTCCGTGAAATCACGCGTTTGGCGCTCCCGGTGATCGGCGCCATGGTCGCCCAAATCATGCTCAGCACCACCGATACCATTATGTCCGGTCGCTTGAGTGAAGACACACTGGCCGCGGTCGGAATCGGTAACAGCCTGGTCAACCCCGTTCAGCTTTTCCTACTGGGCATTCTGATGGCCGTCAATCCGGTTGTCTCTCATTTATATGGCGGGAAACGGTTCTCGGAAATCGGTTCCCGCTTTCGCCAGGGACTGTGGCTCGCCGCATTCCTGAGCGTGCCGGGTGTCTTGCTGCTCGTCTACGCGGAACCGGCCCTGCATTGGATGCAAATCCCCGCGGACCTCCACCCTGAAATCATCGGTTACATGCACGCCTGGGCCTGGGGCCTGCCCGCGTGCCTCCTATTCCTGGCGTTGCGTTTCTTCAACGAGGGAGTCGGCATCACCCGCCCGCCCTTGTTCATTATGATCGCGGCGGTTCCGCTGAATATTGCCGCCAACTATGTCTTCATGTACGGCAAACTGGGTCTGCCCGCCATGGGCCCGGTCGGTGTCGGTTACGCCACATCGACCGTCTGGGTATTTGCCTTCGTGTGTCTGGCCGCGTGGACCTTTTCCAATAAAGGCTTCCACAAATATCATTTGTTGGGTCACACACGCCCGCGTTGGAACCATTTAAAAGAGTTGATTGTGATCGGGGTTCCGAACGGAATCAGCATCGGCATGGAAATCATGATGTTTGCACTGGTCACGCTTTTCCTGGGCCGACTGGGAAGCCAGGTGGTGGCAAGCCACCAGATCGCCCTGAATGTCGCCTCCTTCCTGTTCATGATACCCATGGGGTTATCCAGCGCGATCAGTATTCGCATCGGCCAGGCCGCCGGCGCGGGCTCCCTTGCAGGGGTCAAACGAACCGCGGGCGCCGGTTTGGGACTGGCGGCCGCCGGCAACAGTTGCTTGACCATTTTCACTTTGACTTTTGCCCACGCCCTGGCAGGTCTGTATACCACTGAATCCGGGGTGCGGGAACTGGCGGCCTCACTGCTGTTATTGGCGGCAGTCTTTCAGTTGTCCGACGGTATTCAGGTTGCCGCATTGGGTATCCTGAGAGGCTTGAAGGACACCAGGGTTCCCATGCTCTCCAACGCCATGGCCTACTGGTTGGCCGGGATTCCGGCGGGTTACTACCTGGGTCTTGAACGCGGCATGGGCGCGGCGGGTTTCTGGTGGGGACTGATTATCGGCCTCACCGCGGCTGCCTTCCTGCACGGCGCCCGCGTCTACTATTTATTGAATCGCAAACCCGACTTTTTGCTGAGCCTTTCAGAAAAGCACGGTTGATTAACGCAAGCAATCCGGATTATCCGACCATTTCCGATAGTCAGTATCCATGGAGCAGTCTTTTTAAGCCCTGAACCAAAAAAAACCCGGTCTCACGACCGGGTTTTCGCTTGTTCTTTGGAGCGCGATTGCTTAGTAGAACTTCTTCTTGCTGGGCTTGCCCTGACGCGCTTTGAACTTGGGGTTCGTCTTGTTGATGATGAAAGTGACGCCGCGACGACGAACCACTTTGCAATCCTTGTGACGAGACTTAACTGTTTTGATGGAGTTGACAACTCTCATGATATGCTACCTCTACTTTAATGGGAAACGTGTTACCAACTGGACTTGGTGATACCGGGCAGCATACCCTGGTGAGCCAGTTCGCGGAATTTGATGCGGGAAAGGCGGAACTTGCGATAGTTGCCGCGGGGACGACCGGTGACATCGCAACGCACACGAACCCGGGTGGGGCTGGCGTCACGGGGAATATTATGGAATTTGCGAGCGGCTTCTTCGCGCTCGGCGTCGCTCAGGTTGAGGTCGTTCATCTGCTTGATCAGCTCTTGACGACGCTCACGGTATTTTTCCACAAGCTTCATACGCTTGAGGTTCTTAGCAATTTTGGACTTCTTTGCCAATGGATGTGCTCCTCAGAACAAAACGTTCACATAACGATCAGGCACTCTACAGGAATTCGTGCCACAAAGCAACTATTTTCTAACAAACTACTACTCAAAAGCAATAGTATTTTTGTGCGGTTGTGATTCGGCTTCAAGCGCACAGGTCGGAATACTAACACGGCACCACCCCTCAATTGAAGGAAAACTTCTCTCATCTAACGACCTCATAGGCACTTGCATCTGCCGGTTGCCCCCGCTCCGGGGCTGTGCCCATGAAACCTCGCCCAACCCGTCTTTTGGTTAAATGATCACACCTTGCAGGAAATGAAACACACGTATTAATTGTTTGATATGATGTGAAGAGTGGATGACTCCACTCCCGGTCCCGGCCGGAGACATTTTAACCGGGAAGGCTCCGGGTTGCCGCGAGGGCACACCTTCTCAGGCAGGTGATAAGACTCAAATGAGCAGATTCGAGAATGAAAACGACCACGGGGTGGTCACCGAACATAAAAAACAAGTCAAGCAACCCAAAAAATACAAGGTCATCCTTTTAAACGATGACTACACGACCATGGAATTTGTGGTCTTCATCTTGGAAACCGTGTTTCACAAGTCCTCGCAGCAAGCGCATGCGTTGATGATGTCCATCCACACCTCCGACAGGGGTATTGCGGGCGTCTACTCTTTTGAAATTGCCGAGATGAAGGTTGCCATCGTAACGGAACTGGCGCGCAAGCACGAGTTCCCGTTGCGCTGTATCATGGAAGAGGAGTGAGCATGATCAGTCCGGAGTTGGATAAAGCCATTAAACTCGCCTATGCTGAGGCCAAAAACAGAAGGCACGAGTTTTTCACTTTGGAACATGTTCTTTTCGCTTTCCTGCAATCCCCCCAAATCATCGAGATTCTGGAAGCCTGCGGGGGCAATGTCAAGGAAATGCGGCAAGACTTGGAACAATACCTGGCAAACGAGATGGAACGTCTTCCCGACCACGTGGAAGCCGACCCCCAGCAAACCTTTGCCATTCAGCGCGTGTTGCAAATGGCCGCCAACCACGTTCAGTCTTCCGGCAAGCCCGAAATGGAGCCCGACAACGTCCTGGTCAGCATGTTTCGGGCCCGTGACAGCCATTCGGTTTTCCTTTTGGAGAAACAGGGCATCCAACGTCTGGATGTCATCAACTATATCTCTCACGGTACGGTTAAGAATAACTACGAGCAATATGATGAAGACCTGGAAGACGAAGAGATGGGCGGCGGCGGCCGTCGCCGGAAGAAAGACCCCATCGAAGAATTCACCACGGATCTGGTCGCCATGGCCGAGGAAGGCCGCATCGATCCCCTGATCGGTCGCGAAACCGAGGTCAAGCGCACCATCCAGGTCCTTTGCCGCCGCAAGAAGAACAATCCCCTGTACATCGGCGATCCCGGTGTGGGCAAAACCGCCATCGCCGAGGGTCTGGCGCGTCAGATCCAACTGGGTGAGGTGCCCGAGGTGCTGGACGGGGCGCGCATCTACGCGCTGGATATGGGCGCCCTGTTGGCCAATACCAAGTTCCGCGGCGAGTTCGAGGCGCGCCTGAAGGCCGTCATCCGCACTATCGAGAAGAAGGAAAAGGCGATTCTCTTCATCGACGAGATCCACACCATCGTGGGCGCGGGCGCGACCAGCGGCGGCAGCATGGACGCCTCCAATATTCTCAAGCCCGCATTGGCTTCCGGCCGGATCAAGTGCATCGGCTCCACCACGCACGAGGATTTCAAGGCCAGTTTCGAAAAGGACCAGGCCCTGGCCCGGCGATTCCAGAAGATCGACATCTTCGAACCCTCGCCGTTCGAAACCTTCCAAATCCTCCTGGGCCTCAAGGAACGCTACGAGGAACACCACCAGGTGACCTATACCAAACCGGCCCTCAAGGCCGCCGCGGACCTGGCCGCCAAGCACATCAACCACCGCCACCTGCCCGACAAGGCCATCGACGTGGTGGACGAAGTGGGCGCCGCCCAACGCCTGGTGCCCGCGGAAGAACGCAAGGTCATCATCGAGGTGGAAGACGTGGAGAAGGTGGTTGCTTCCATGGCCAAGATTCCGCCGAAAACGGTTTCCGCCAGCGAAAGCGAGCGCATCGCCAACCTGGAACGCGACCTCAAACTGGTGGTCTACGGCCAGGACCTCGCGATCGAAGCACTGAACCAGGCGATTGTACTGAGCCGGTCGGGCTTGCGAGCACCGGAAAAACCCGTGGGCTCCTTCCTGTTCACCGGACCCACCGGCGTGGGCAAAACCGAGGTCGCCAAACAACTGGCCCGCATTCTGGGCGTCGAGTTCATTCGCTTCGACATGTCGGAGTACATGGAGAAGCACACGGTTTCCCGCCTGATCGGCGCGCCCCCGGGCTACGTGGGCTTCGACCAGGGCGGCCTGCTCACCGATTCCGTCAACAAGACCCCCTACGCGGTGGTGCTGTTGGACGAAATCGAAAAAGCGCACCCGGACATCTTCAACATTCTGTTGCAGATCATGGACCACGCCACCCTGACCGACCACAACGGCAAGAAAGCCGACTTCAGCAACGTGATCATGATCATGACCAGTAACGCCGGCGCCAAGGAAATGGAGAAGGGCGGCATCGGTTTCGGCAATGTGTCCGCGGGTCGGTCCGCGGGCAAGCAGGCTATTGAGCGCCTGTTCTCGCCGGAATTCCGCAACCGCCTGGACGCCATCATCCAGTTCAACCGCCTGCCGCAAGAGGTCATGGAGCGAATCGTCGACAAGTTCATCAACGAGTTGGAAGGCCAACTGATGGACAAACGCGTCGAATTGACCCTGTCCGAGGCCGCACGGTCCTACCTGGCCGTGAAGGGTTATTCGGAAGCCTTCGGCGCCCGGCCCATGGGCCGCTTGATCGAAAACGAGATCAAACAGCACCTGGCCAAGGAGTTGCTGTTCGGTAACCTGAAGAACGGCGGCACCGTAGAAATCGGCATCGACGGCGAGAAACTGACCTACACCTTCATACCCTTGCCGGAACCCGTCAAAAAAGAAGACGAGAAAGCGGATCCGGTTTAAGTCTGACATGGGGAAGGGCCCGGCCCTTCCCCCTTTTCCAATCTCCCGTTTCAGACACCGATCCAGCCGATGAAATCCTCGCGAATGTTGCGGCTTGTCACTATCGCGACTTAGAACCGGCTCTACCCGAAAGCGCAGGGCAATCGCATGTCACAAAAAACACGAGAAACCACCGGCTTGACAAAGCCGGGGGTCGGCCTTCGAGAAACCTGGCTCCGGCCGGGAACGATATAAAAAATACAGCCGCGGATCGCGCTGATCTTCACAGATCAGGCAAGAAAGCAGACAGACTGCTGCAAACCGTTTTCCAGATCAGTGAAGTTATGTTGTCTTGTCGATTATGTGCCGGCAGACCAGACAGCCCGGAACATCGTGACCATGGGGCCAGGATAAGATTAGGATTAAAGACATGTCTTATTCTGTGAAGATCAGTGAGATCTGTGGCAAAAAACTCTTGACCCGGCACCTCTTCATCTCTATGCCTTCTGTGGCCAAATATTTTGGATTTAATACGCTTATTCAATTATGCCCAGGCGATGACGGTAAGTTGCAGCATTAGCAATTTTAAAAAAAGTGTTGAATATCATGACATGCGATCGACCTGCCCGGAAGCGTTAAATATTTGGCTTTTGGGAATCCCGGTGGTAAACTCGGCAGAACACTCAGACCCAGCCTTTTCATTGCTCACTCCGGCCGGGCGAAGTGGTTTGTATGCATCACATCCATGGGGAGACATATCGATGAATTTTCAATTGACCAACTTGATGAGCATTGTCGGGCTGGTTTCGTTGCTGGGCCTGGCCTGGCTGATGTCCTACCACCGCGGCGCCGTCAAGTTACGGCCCATTCTCGCCGGAATGGGGATTCAGTTCACCCTGGCCATGATCATCATGCCCGATGAGGAAAAGCTCAGCTTCACCGGGATGGCCGTATTCGCCTTGCTGCTGATCATCTATATCATGAAGGATAAACAGAGCCTGCCGAACCCCTTCATGAACCACCTGATTCACGGCTTTTACGCCGTCATTGTGGGCACGGCGCTTTATTACACCGGCAATGCCTCCCTGCTGGGCGGCCTTGCGCTCGTGACACTGCTGCTGCTGGTCGTCAACGGCTTTGTTCTCAAGAATCCGGCTGTCGGTCGCTACGGAGCCGTATTCCTGCTCTGCGCCTTTGTCGCCTACCTTATGGTCAGCGGCATGAACGGCAAAGCGCTCTTTCAAATGTTCACCGATAAGGTCAAAGCATTTCTCGCCCTGTCGGACTACGGCGCCACCTTCCTCTTCGGCTTTCAGTGGTATGAAACCGTCGATAACGACAGTTTCCCGGGTTTCGGCGCCACCTTTGCCTTCCGTGTCCTGCCCACCATCATCTTCTTCGGCGGCTTTATGAGCGTGCTCTACTACCTGGGCATCGTACAGAAGGTCATCACGGCCATGAGTCACTTCATGCGCTGGGCCATGGGCACCAGCGGCTCGGAATCCCTGAGTTGCAGCGCCAACATTTTCGTGGGCCAAACCGAAGCCCCCCTGTTGGTTCGCCCCTTTCTGGACGGCATGACCAAATCGGAACTGCTGACCATCATGGTCGGCGGCTTTGCAACCATTGCCGGCGGCGTGCTGGCCGGTTATATCTCCATGGGCGTGGATCCGGGCCACCTGATCGCCGCCTCGGTCATGTCGGCGCCCGCGGCCCTGGTGGTCGCCAAAATCATCTACCCCGAACAGGAGCATTCCAAAACCGCGGGCGACGTGGAAATTCCCAAGCTGGACAGCGGAGACAACGTGCTGGAGGCCGCATCCAAGGGCATTACCGACGGCCTGAAGCTGGGGCTCAATGTGGGCGCCATGTTGATCGGCTTCATCGCCCTGATCGGCGTGATCGACGTGTTGTTGAACTGGCTGGACGGCATCATCGACGGCACCCTGTTGGGCGGAACCCATATCATGTACGCCGATGCGGGCCTCTCCCCCGCCAAGGGTGAATTCCAGGGCATCTTCCCCGGCTCGCTGCAAACCGTCTTCGGCTCACTACTCCAATACCTGGCTTTTCTGATGGGCGTGCCCTGGGAAGACGCGCCGGCGGTCGGCAATCTGCTGGGTATCAAGCTCAGCCTCAACGAGTTCGTGGCCTACGGTCAATTGGGGACCTACATCCAAAACGGTACCCTGGGACCGCGTGGTGAACTGGTCGCCACCTATGCGCTCTGCGGCTTCGCCAATTTCTCTTCCATCGGCATCCAGTTGGGCGGCCTCAGCGCCCTGGCCCCTGATCGGCGCAAGGACTTGTCCCGCGTCGCCATGAAAGCCATGTTCGGCGGCGCGATCGCCTCCTGGACCACGGCCTGTGTGGCGGGCATCTTCTTTTAGTCAAGCCCGGGCCTTGGGCTGCAAGACCGGCTCGCTCTCGGGCAAGCCGGTTTCTCCGATCCGACCGAAAAAGCGCACGAAAACAGCATGCAGCGGTAGATAAACCACCAGGGGCACCACCAACAGCACCAGGCTGAAGTAGAACCATGGGTGCAAACCCGATTGCGCGTTCACCGGTCCGAACACCCAGTTGATATTGGCCGAGCGCTCCGAAAATAAAAACACGATCCACAGAATCAACCAGGCAAAACCCGTCTGATAGAACAAGCAACGGCGATCGTAGCCCAAGCGGGACAATCCGTAGAGCAGGATCACCGGCAATACCAAATGGTACAGCGAGAAATTGCGCAGGAACAACAGCATCGAATCGTCGAACATGTATTCCGTGCCGCCGATGGGATGAAAACCGAAAAGAAAGGCGACCGACCAATCCACGATCCACAGCGAATCGAAAAGGCAAACACTGAGCGCCATCATCCCCATCAGGACCCGGTGCTCCAACCACAGCGCGAATACGGTCAAGATCATGGCGATATTGCTGAACCACAACAAATTCATCCAGCCGTAGGAACGAATGGAAAAAGGCAGGACACCCATGACCAGAATCGTGTAGAGAATTTTAATCGCAAGCGATAATTTCAAAGACGGCCCCCATGAGGTACGGTCTCATTCTACCAATGAAAGCCTACGCTCGATAAGCCGCGAGACAGGAAATCACCGGGAAAACACGACGAACCCGGTGATCTACTCCGGGGTACGACGACGGAACAGCGCGAAACTGCTGGTGTAACCATGAACGTAGGTTGCCCCCTGAACCGGGCCGATCTCGCCGTTACAGAAAAAACCGCCCAAGGGCATCATGCCCAGATGGGTGTACAGTAGGTCGCTGTCGTGATTGGGCCGGCCGAAGAAACGGGCGCCGCGCCCCAGACAGGAAAAAAGCAGCGAGCCGACCGGCTGCCCGCTCTTTTCCATGGCGTGATAACGCGCCAGTTGATGCTTCAAATCCTCGGCAGATGCTTTCCGGTCGCGTAGATGGAATTGGATGACCTGGTTTTCCACCAGGCCCGCGGCCACTTCCAAGCGGCCGCGACTGTCCATGCTGATGATATTTCGGATCAGGAAATCGCCGCGATCGTTGACCACCACTTCCGGCCGCATCTCCACGCCGATAAACAGCGCCTGGCTGAACAGTCCGCGGTCTCCCTTGTCCAGGGATTGATACAGGCCGTGCAATACCTCTCGCGGCGAACGGCCGTCCAGTTCCAGAATGACATTGTCCTGGCAACCGGTGATGAACATGGGCGAACCGACGGCGCGACAACCCTGCGAAACCAGGGTGTCCATGGCCAGGTTGCCGTGAAACCCGACACCTACCAACCCGCCGCGATACACGGCCTCGTCCCGGAACAGAAACGATTGACCCGGCATATTGCCGCCGCTCACCAATCCGCCGGCCTTCTGGCTGAAGGGATAGGCCTGATCCAGATGATTCAGGAAAATCTCGGCGGGGAACGTGAAGGGATCCGCCAGCAACACCATTCCGGGCCCTTCTTCTGCCGGCAGTCCGATCTTGGAGGCAATGACCCCGGGCTCCAGGTCGTGCTCCCCCGCGATGTCCAGATGAAAGGTTTTGATTTGCACCCCGGGCAACCGGGCGGCGGTGACGGTGAAGGCCGCTTCCATCTCCCACTCCCGATTACCGCCGACAACGCCCTCGCCGCAACAACCCACCAGGTGCAGCGGCGACAAGGCCACGCTCAACAAACCGGGGACGCGTTCGTAATGATCGGCATAATGCGGCGTAAGGAACACGAACAACAGATCGGGGGGCTTGTCCCCCAACGCTTCTTGAATGGAAGCCGTACATTCCGCAACGGCTTCCTCGATCACGCGATTGCCCGAGGCAACGGTGTGCCATTTCATTTTTACTGCCTCTCCCCAAAACCTGATGACGTGAAAACACGGAACCGGCCCCCCGGCCGATTTGCATTGCAGGCCCTCCATTACTTATCGTCAGCATCCGTCTCGCTTGAGGTGCAGTTCGATATTACCCAAGCGAAAATCGGCCGGTCTCAACGCTCGTTCACCCGCGGCGATCGGGGTTCATTGGAATTGGCGTCGTCAAACCATGTATGATAAACAAGTCTCTATCTATCGATGCTTTATCGGAGGAAATGTGAAAAGAAGATCCTTCATTCAAGGCGCGGGAACGGCACTGGCCTCATCGGTTTTTGCCTCTCAGTCGCCCACTGCAACCAAACCCAACCATCCCGTGGCGGTCGCCTCCGGCAACGGTCTGAAATCGGTCGAACTGGCCGTGAAACAAATGCTGGCCGGCGGAGACCCGCTGGATGCCGCCGTGGCCGGGGTGAACCTGGTCGAAGAAGACCCGGAAGACACGAGCGTGGGCTACGGCGGTCTGCCCAACGAACGCGGCGTGGTCGAATTGGACTCGTGCGTGATGCACGGACCCACCCATAACGGCGGCGCGGTGGCCTCCCTGCGCAATATCAAATACCCCTCGCGTGTCGCCAGACTGGTGATGAAAAGAACCGATCACGTCTTGCTGGTAGGTCAAGGCGCCCTTGAATTTGCACGCGCCCACGGCATTCCCGAGGAGAACCTGCTCACCGAAAAGGCCCGCAAGATCTGGCTGGCCTGGAAGGAGTCGCTCAGCAAAGGGGACGACTGGCTCCCCCCCGAGGACCTGACAGCCCAAGAGCCCTGGCTCAAGAAGTGGTACGAACGCTTTGCCAAACGCCACACGGGTACTATCAACTGTTGCTGTGTCGACAAAAACGGCGATATCGGCGGCGTGACCACCACCAGCGGCCTGGCTTTTAAAATACCCGGCCGCGTGGGCGACTCTCCCATCCTGGGTGCGGGCTTATTCCTGGATAACGGCTACGGCGCCTGCGGCTCTACGGGTCGCGGCGAAGCCAACCTGTTGAATTTGAGTTCGTTCCTGGCCGTGGAAGAAATGCGCCGCGGCGCCTCGCCCCGAGAAGCCGGACTGGCCGCCTGTAAGCGCATTGTGGAGCACAACCGCGACCCGCGCCTGCAAAAAGCCGACGGCTCACCGGACTTCAACGTGAAGTTCTTCCTGGTCAACAAGGCGGGCGACTACGCCGGCTGCGCAATACGCGATCGCGGCGCCAAATACGCGGTCTGTGATGAAAACGGGCCTCGCCTGGAAGAGTTGACGGTGCTTTACGACTGATGCAAAAGGGCGATCCGCAAAGACCGCCCGCTTTGTTCAAGGGTCGATCTTATTGGTCGATGCAGGGTTCGCAAGTCTTCCAAAAGGTGGGGCCGCAATACGGTGAGCAGTCATCGAAGCTCTGCCCTATGGGACCGATGTCGTCGGCAACAGCACCCAAGGCGGCGCCGGCGCGCAGACCGCGTTTTTCAAGGTCCGTCACGAAACTTTTAATACGGATGTCTTCTAAGCGTAATTTCATTAAAAAATCCTCCATGCTAAGTAAAGCCAATGGGTAAAAAATGGCAAGAGCCGGCGGTGCTTCTTCAGGACAGGAGCGATCCGTCAAGACCGCCCCTGATTATTCAACGGTTGGTTTTCAGCAGGGCAGGCAACTGGACCATTCCTCGGTGGCGCCGCATAAAGGGGGGCCGCCGTTGCTGTCGTCCAGGTCTTCAAAACCCGCCCGCGTTTGCCTGGGGTCGGTAGCGAAGCTTTTCAGCTTCAAGTCTTTCAACTTCAATTTCATGGGTTGAGTCCTGAAAGGAAACCATCAGTGATCACAGGGTTCACAAGACTTCCAGAAGGTGGGCGCGCAAAGCGGCGAACAGTCTTCACGACTCTGCTCTATGGGCTCAATGCCGACGGCAACGGCTCCGAAGGCGGCGCCGGCGCGCAGGTCACGTTTTTCCAGGTCAGTCACAAAGCTTTTAATTCGAATATCTTCTAAACGTAATTTCATGAGAATATCCTCCACGCAAAGATGGGCATGGTGATCGGGAACGGAACCCCATTATGACACGGATAAGACCCCGTGGACAAGGCACCGCCGGCATGCATGCCCAGGGGGTGCAACCCCCTGGGCGCGCACGCATCCTGCGTGCATTTCCAGACAATTGCATTAAAATGACCGTGGGTTTAAATGGACTTCGGAAGTTGCAATGAGCGCTTACTCCCCCGCGCATCGCGCTCTTGCAAGCAACTGCCCATACACGCCCTTGGGCGGCTGAGGGCTGCCGGGGTATGTGGTAAGGGCGTGAAGAAGGGTGAGTTTGAATTGGAACTTATTGGCTTTATTCACAACCCACGGTCATTCTAATGCAATCGTCTGGAAATGCACGCAGGATGCGTGCGCGCCCAGGGGTTTC
>JASJCB010000011.1 GCA_030066195.1 Acidobacteriota bacterium | reverse complement strand
AGCACGCCGGGCTAGACTGAAGAAGTTTCCCTATGTCATCGTCTTCACCTTTGTGGATGATGTCATCGATATATTTGCCTTGATCCATGCCCGGCGACACCCGGATGCATGGACATCCAGGGTTGGAGAATTGTCGGAATAAGGAAGGTTTTCTGGTTTTCTGGAGAGGTTCAGATAATGCTCTCCTATAACAATTTGGCTCCCTTACCCAAAGCCCACTTTAAGAATTCACTAGGTGCGTTAATTACTTGACTTACATTTGCTGAAGTCACTTGTGTCGCTTCGTTGAACCTTGTGTTCTCAAGAAATGCGCCACTGAAGTTCGTATTCCGTAAATCGCAATCTATAAACTTTGCATCAGTAAGAATAGCGTCTTCAAAACTTGCATACCTTAGACAACACTTGTGAAACTCTACCCCTTTGAGAGAGGCTCCACGAAACATTGTCCATGCCAAGTTCGCTAAATGAAAACTGGATCCATCAAGTTTTGACATTTTAAATAACGTCGAATAACTAGGATCAAAGACCAAGTTTTTCTTTGTATAGAACTGATCGAAAATAATGACCCCATCAGGACGTGCTGAAGTTTCAGGATCCCCTTCCTTAGTTTCAACTTTTACCCAATCTCCAAGTGGCCCAGCATCAATACTGTGGTGCAAACTGTCGAGCATAGTTGCATTAGAGAAATCAGTGCCATTGCATTTTGAATTGGAAAAGTCAGAAAAGGAAAGATCTGCTTTAACAAAGTTGGTGGAGCAACAATCGGACTCTTTAAATTTTCCTCTGTATAAATGGCCATTACTAAAGTCGGTTCCGATCAACGAAGATTTGGAAAAAGAACAGTTTGACAGCGAAACGTTTCTTAAGTCAGCGTTTCGAATAACTGCACAAGAAAAGTCAATGTCCTCTAACTCTACCCCAGACATAAATCGCGCCATCATCTCGGAACAACTAGGAAAGTCCCATCCCATTTCAGGGAGGGCTTGAATAACCAAAAATTCTTGGAAACTTTGATGTGCAAATCGATAGTGACCATCTGAGTTCCGGTTCAACAAGGATCGTCCGCCAAAATCAACCTGCTTTACTAAGGATATGTAATTAGATTCTCTTGTGAGTTCAGCCAAGACAGAATTAGAAACAAGCCGATATCCTCTTTTAAGCATGAAGCAAGCTAGTTCTTGACAAGCTCTTAATAGATCATCTGGGCCAGATATTTCATAATTTTTTCGACACTCTCGGTCAAGCCAAACCTTTACTAACACATTGTAAACAAAAAATGGACGGACCTCTCCTTCGACTTACCCAAGTAAATCCTCAATATATGCAAGCAACATAGGCCTACACCTTAAATCACCCATGTGATTTACGATTTCAAATGCAGCCCGAACGTTTTCTGGTGGGACTTTTCTAGCTAGGTAGTCTCGGATTTGGTCATCACTAAACAAAGAAAGGTACTTAACTGGACAGTAAAATCCTCTAATGCGAACGCGGTCTTGGCGGAAAAAGACTCGATCTTCGGTCTTAGGAAAGAATTGAGTTCTGCAAGTTATTATGACACGATAAAAATTTTGAGTTTCTCTGAGGATTTCAATAATTCTATCCTTTACACGCCCAAAAGATGCAGGATCTTCATCTAATGCGTCTAAAAAAAGAACTGTTCGCCCTCTTGATTTAACGTTACTAAGTCTATCTATCGTGTCAGGGCCAAGTTTAAACGCTTCACATTTATAGCTCGTTGGCCAAAAAGAATTTGCATGGGCCAGTTTCAACATAGCAAGCAAAGAGGTTTTTCCCATCCCAGCATCAGAGAGAAGGAACAGTTGATGCCGACCATCATTGTTAGATTTTTCTGATCTTATAAAGGTTTCAACAAATTTGAATGCTGGCACACGGAACTCTACATCTTCCTCTTCATCTTCATTTGCTGGGTTAAATGGTTGAATATCAGGCTCGATGAAGTACGGCACTAAAGATTCAGGGTTAACCAATAGTTCGTCAGCAATTTTATCAATCTCATCTCTTCTTTTTTTAATTGAATTACTATATATTTTTGCTATTTTTTCTAACCAATTAGCTGCTAACTTGAAATCTGGCATGAACCGCCCCACATTTATGTTTATCCTCATTATTTCAGAAAGAGTTTGGGAAGGCAAGTCTTGACCGATAAGTTTAAGGGGGACTATCGAAGACTAGGGCTATCGGTTGGCCAGAGACGGTTAGGCAAACCAGTGATAATTCCGAAATCATTTCGATCAAGATTATCAAGCATGACGGAACTCCTGACCAATCATAACATGGCTTAATCTCCTGATTCCTGATTCGTTACCCGTCCCGTTCGATTCCCCACTTTTTTGCCAATCATCTTGGAATTCGTCTTTTTTCCAGTACCTATGTGTGCGGGCGGGTGGTGACGGTTCAAAAGGCTCTTCAACCGGGCCCTGAACCTTGCAGCTTGAGACTTGTTTCTTTGAATAAGCGCGGATGTAGCGGTTGGTGAGCGGACTCACGGCAGGGCCGCGTGCGGCCGACTAAACTCAGTTTGAAACAAGGCTCGGAGGCATTCACCATGGAAACCCTGATGATGCTTTTCCTGATCGGCGGCGGCAACTTTTACGTGGCCACCGGCGGCTCAGATATCACGGGCGATGGATCGGAGGGCAATCCCTGGGCCACCGTCACCCATGCGCTGGACTCGGTTCCCGACGAAAGCCTGATCCTGGTGAAACCGGGAACCTACACGGGCCGCATCAGGCTGCGCGGCGTTTTCGCCGGCGGCGTGACGGTACGTTCCCAAGTGCCTTACCAGGCCAGGCTGCGCCACGACGATACGGTGCTCACCTGCTATGAGGGGATCGGCATCGCGATCGAGGGATTCGATGTGGCCCATACGGGCCCGGGCGCCGGCGCGCTGGTGATCCAAGTTCAAGATCTGCGCGGTGCGCCCGGCGGCGCCGATGCCACAAGCCGCATCACCTTCCGCGACAATATCATTCACGACAGCTACAACAACGACCTGCTCAAGATCAACAACGGCGCCCGCGACATCCACGTGGTGGGCAACCTCTTTTTCAACCAGAACGGCAGCGACGAGCACATCGACCTCAACGGCGCGACCGATACCACCATCAGCGACAACATCTTCTTCAACCATTTCGAGGGCAGCGGTCGCCCCAACGAGAACGATACGTCAAGCTTTGTGGTGATCAAGAACTCGGGCGGTCTCACAACCCACGGGTCGCACCGGGTGGAACGCAACATTTTCCTCAACTGGCAGGGCAGCCCCGGTTCCAATTTCCTGTTGTTAGGTGAGGACGGCCATCCCTTTTTTGAGACGCAGGACATCCTCATCCAGAACAACCTGATGCTGGGCAATGCCGACAACGTGATGCGCGCCTCTTTTGGCGTCAAAGGCTGCCGCGATGTGGTGTTTCGCAACAATACGATCATCGGCGACCTGCCCTCCGCTGCCTTCGCCATGAGACTGAACCGCGAGGGCGCCAACCCGGCCAACGAGAACATCCGCTTCTACAACAACATCTGGTCGGACCCCGGCGGGACCATGGGTGCGCGTTTCCCGGGCGACGGCCCCGATTTTTCAGACACCCCGCCCGATGACACGGCCGGCTTTGAGCTGGACACCAACCTCTACTGGAACGGTCCGAACCCCATCCCCAGTGACGGCTCGGAGCTGGTCAATATCGACGACGACGCCAACGCGGTAATCGCGGACCCCGACCTTGCCGATCACGCGGGTCTGGTCCTGCCCCACTGGGACGGCGCCCAATTCCCAAGCGGCAGCGCCACCATCGCGGAAGAACACGAACGCCTGGCCGTCACCTACGGAAAGCCGGCCAACACCGCTGCCGTGGCCGGATTGGCAAGGCCGGACCAGGCGCCGGCCGATGACATCCTGGGTCAGTCAAGGGGCGCCGAGGCCGATCTCGGCGCCTTCGAGACCCCTGAATGCCCCGGTGATCTGGACGATGACGGCGACGTGGACGGTCAAGACCTGCTGCTGGCCCTACCCGCCTGGAACACGACAGCGGCAATCGCGGACCTGGACGGCGACGCCCTGGTGACCGTGCTCGACCTGGCCACGATCAGTTCCTGCCAATAAGCCAAACGCGGCGCCACATTTTCGGCCCCCGGCCCACGACGCCGGCTCATAGAAGAAGAATTAAGCGGCCGGATTTATTCCGGCTGCCATTCCACCAGGGTCCAGTCGGCGATGTAGCCCTCCGCGGCGCGGACATCGACCATGTCGGCCTCAACGTAAGGAACGCTCAAAACCAGGTGAACCAGGCTGTCCTGCCATTGAGTGAGGCGGCTGAAGAAGCGGGCCAGGCTGCTGCTGATCTCGCCCTTACCGGCGGACATGGCCATGCCCGCCGTCATGGACGCCAGTTGTCTATTGAAGGCATCGTGGAAGGCGTCCTGGCGGATACGTTCCTCGCGCCGGGCCTTCTCGTCATTCTTGTTGCTCTTGCCCAGTTTGAGGGAGTAGAGAGAGGGCGTGCCCCGGGTCTCCATGAAGCTGTCGCGCATGCCTTCCATGCCGCGTTCGGCCTCGTCGTTGGCGGCTTTCATCAATTCCATGCGGTCGGGTTTCATGGCGGCCGTTTCTTCCTGGTTGATGGGCTTGCCCTCGAAGGGGAATTCCAGGTTGTAGAGTTGCAGGCCGGTGCCGCGCAAGCGTAGGATGAGGTTTTCCATCTGGTTGGCCTCGTCTGAGAGGCGGTCGGTGAGCATGATGACCTGGTGGGGCCGTGTCTGGTGCTCGCGCAGGTGGGTCAGGGCATCTACCAGGTAATTGACATTGAACAGGCTGTAGCGGTCGCGGCGAGGAGCCAGGGAGAGGATGGCGGCGTGGACCACGGGTTTGGCGGTGGTGGGCGGCACCAGCAACTCGGGGCGCTCGGCGCCGTGAACCAGGTAGATCATGTCCTCTTTCCCGGTTTCCTTTTTCAGCCAGGTGAGCAGATGGTCGCGTACCTGGGGCCAGGCCGGGGTTTCGATGAGCCCGTCGTTGACCACGATGCCCCACAGTTTGGGCAACGGGCGGAAGGGCGTCTTGCGGGTGATCTTAGCGGGTTGGCCCACCACGGTGACGCTGACATCGACCGGCTTGAGAGAATTATCCACCCCGCGCGTGCCCGCCACCACGTACTTGGGCCTTACCCGGACGCGCTGGAACACGCTGTTGCGCCGAATCTGGTAGTCGGCGCCGAACCAGCTGTTGTCGGCGGGGTACTCGAAGCGGACCTCGGCCAGCTCGCCCCAATCGATTGCAGGCCAGGGGAAGGTACCGTTCCTGGAGGCGGCCAGCGGGGCGCCGTTGACGAAAAGCAGGGCCAGGTCACCGCGCTGTTCGATATTCAGCTCTTCCAGGGAAAGGTAATTGGGGTGGTCGTTTTGCTTGAAGCCGGTGAGGTCTTTGAAGCCCGTCAAGGGGCCCCAGGCACCCAAAGCCAGGGTGGGCCCGACATCGGGATGACCCAGGGAGAGGAGCCGGAAGGTTTTGCTTTGCGGCGGCAGTTCAAAAACGAACCAGGGGCCCTCGCGAGTCAGTTGCTTCAGCTTTCGCGGTTGTTGTCCTTCCAGCTGGACCATGCAATCGGTTCGTTCGTAGTTCGAGTACACCAGCACCCTGGCCGCGGCGCCCTTGCGGTAGGACGCGGCCGGAAGATAGGCCTGACCGCCCACGTCCACTCGGCCCATGGGTACGGCGGTGATGCCGGATTCGGTGTATTCCGTGCTGATAATGGGGTCACTGATCCGCGGGAGATCTTGAGGTCGAACGGCGCATTTCAAGCGGGCCTTCAGACCTACCTGCAAGCGACCGGAATACAGCAACAGTTCGCTGTCGTAGTAGCCGGCGGGCAGGTGGATCTGGAAGGTCATGGAGTTTTGAGCCAGAAGGTCGAAATTGCCGCCGGCGTGCCGCAGGGTGTCGGGTGTGGCAAGCAGTTGGCCGCCGCCGGGGGCCTGCAATTGCACCAACAACTCCATATGGTGACGGGCGGCCGCGTTGTCATCGCGGAGGCGTTGCTTGAAGGTTTCGGGAATCGCGATGTCCAGGCGCACCAGGCCGCCGTCTGTCTCCGGGGTCCACCAACTGTGGGTGACCTGTGTTTCCACCCAGGTCATATCGTCCACCAGGCGGGTGCGGCCGAAGCTGTGGCGACGAAAGTCGTATTTCAGGTACGGGTTCACCACCCGGGTCTGCATTTCCTTTTCCCAGAGGTCCGCTGAGGTGGGCGTCAGGCGAACACGACCGCCCTCGGCCGGCATGAAGGTGAATTGCTTGTCGGCATAGCGCCACAGGCCGGGCAGCTTGGGGTTTTGCAGCAGCGGTTCAGTCCCTTTCGGCCGGCCGAAGAGATGCTGAATCTGGTCGCGAATATCGCCGTGGGGCGTGGGGCAGAAGAACTCGGACAGGTAGACGCCGGTGTCGGTCCAATTGCCGGCGTCCGCGCGTCGGCGTGCGGTGAACCAACCCTGGAAGCGCGTTTTCTCGACGGTTTCCAAGCTGTCGTAGAGTTGCGCTTCGGCCCGGGTCATCCAGGGGCGCGCCCTGTCTTCCCAGGTGACCTTGCGATCGAGCTGTAAATCCTGAAGAAAAAGACACCACAGTAAGCACAACATCGCTGACCTCCAGGGGGCGGCACATACCCGGCTGTTTGCCCTGATTCTAGCCTCTGCCGCCTTGGGAAACAAGCTGTTTCACAGATCGGTGTCCGGACTCACAAAAACCTGGATATGTTGACCGTCGCCTACATGCCCCAAACTTGGATAGTTTTGCCGTCAATGGTTTTCTCATCCTGGAAAATCTTTTGTTCCCATGGCTTATCAGAGCGATCGAAAAGAATGAGATGGCCTTCCGATGAACCGCAACGGTCCATATAAGCCGATGTTTGCGGCAGGCCTTCTGCCACCGTTGCCTCGACAGAACGATGCAGAAGTTTCAGTTCCAGAACGACCTTCTGAACACCGTCGGGGTATGGCTGGACTACCAGCAAGTCGGTTCGCTTTCGGCCCAATCCATACTCGCGTTCGATGCGGCCGCCGCCGTTGATGATACGCTGCAAAAAGGCTTGGAGCAGTAGTTGCGGCCCGGCTTCCTTGTATTGAAATCTCTCCACCCAATGTTCCGAGTGTTCCCGGAAGAATTCCTGGAAAGCCCGAAGCAGTTGGGCCATATTCAGCTTGCCGCTTTTGGGTTCCCGGTACCATTCGGCCTCCTGGCTGAGGGTGATCTGGGTGGTATAGGTGAGCATCCGGGGGATGACCTCGCGGTAGATGGGATTGGCAATAGCAACCTGTGGACGGATCTCAATTAGACCCAGGTCATAGACGTAACTGACATCGTCATCCTTCAGGCCGGTAGTTTTCTCGACCCCGGCCAGAATGGGCGCAACCACGGAATGGACCCTAGGCTCACGGAGCTTATCGGTCAGTTGGTCCAGATGGGTTTCGCGGCGTTGGATCAGGTTCTCCCGCGCTTCGATGATCATGGCCTCGGTGATGGTCAAGCCGCGATCTCTGCCCGCCTCCATCTCCTCGGTAACTTCGTAGGCAAGCGCATTGACAAGCCAGGGCTGGCCACGCGTCGCCTCCCAAACGGCCGCCTTTACCTCCGGCAAGAAGATTTGCCCGGTTTCGTCGGTATGCTGTTGCAGTAGTGTGTGGGTTTCGGTCTCGCTGAAATTGCCCAGCCTCAGGGACCGGGCTTTGACATTGAAGGCGCTGCCGCCGGTGACGGGCTCCTTTTCGGATGAGGCATGGATGCGGTAATCGCGAACATCGCGAACGCCGCAGAGAATGATACTTTGCGGAAAGCCCTTCGGTCGCATGGGGTAGCCCGCGCGCAACTGGCGAAGGACCGAAATCAGGGTATCGCCGATCAGGGAATCGATCTCGTCGATGAACAGAACCACCGGTTTCTCCATGGAACCCGCCCAAGCCGAAAGTCCTTCCTGGAAAGCCGCATAGGGTCCGTGGTTTTTAAGTAGGTCGTCGGTCTTATTCGCAAAGAAATCGCAGCCGAGGTGAAACTGCATGTGTAGACCCAGGGAGGAAATAATAGCGCGCATTGCTGCGTCTACATCTTCTCTCGCGGCTTGAGCCGGTTCCACATTGACATAGAGACAGGTATATTTTTCCTCATGGTTAAGGCGCCTGGTAAGCGCCAGCAACATGGAGGTCTTACCAGTTTGTCGCGGGGCATGCAGAACAAAGTATTTTTCCTGGTCGATGAGACGGGTCAACCCCATGAGATCGATACGGCTCAGGGGATCCAACACATAATGCTTCTCGGCTACGACGGGTCCGGCCGTGTTGAAAAATTTCATATCCGCCCCCAACTCATTGCTGCTGTCCATCATACCTCGTTTTCGACACAACTGCTGCTCCGGTTTCGACTCGGGGATAATCATGGCGGGGGAATCGAATAAACCTTGGTGCGCCGATTTTTTCCGAATATAATGAAGTGACTGTTTTACACGTGGAGTGCCTTTGACAAACCAACCCTTCATTATTGCGGCGCTGGACCTCGGCTCAAACAGCTTTCATATGGTTATCGCCAGGGTAGAAGACGGACGGGTCGTGATTTTGGATACATTGAAAGAAATGGTGCGCCTGCGCCAGGGCCTTAACCGCAAGGGCATCCTCTCGCGGGAAGCACAAGAGCGGGCTCTTGACTGCCTGCAACGGTTTGAACAGCGATTGCGCGGTATCCCCCGTGAGAACATCCGCGTGGTGGGCACCAATACCTTGCGCGGCGCCCAAAATGCCGGTCCCTTTTTACAGCAGATCCAGACCATGCTCAATGTGCGCGTGCAGGTCATCGCCGGACGCGAGGAGGCGCGGCTCATCTACATGGGCGTGGCCAATCAACTGCCCGAATCGGACTACCGCAACCTGGTCGTGGACATCGGCGGCGGGTCTACCGAATTCATCATCGGCCGCAATCGCGAACCCCTGGTCATGGAGAGCCGGCCCATGGGTTGCGTCTCCTATACCAACGAGTTTTTCGGGGACGGGCGCATCACACGTCGTCGTTTCAAAGATGCCTTGGACCGGGTCGCCTGGCTTTTAGAACCGCACAGGCGCAAGTTCAAACGCAAGAACTGGGATGTGGCGATCGGCACCAGCGGGACAGCCAAGGCAACCGCCGGCATTTTGCAGCAGATGGGCGGTTCCGGCGGCATCACCCGCGACGGCCTGGAAAAGCTGGCCGAGACCATGATCCAATTCAAGCACATCAAGCAGATTTCATTGGAAGGGCTGAAGGACGAGCGCGCCCCCGTGTACATCGGCGGTCTGGCCATTCTGCTGGGCGTGTTTCGCGCCTTCAAGGTTCAGGAAATGTCGATCAGCTACCAAAGCCTGCGCGAAGGCGTGATCCTGGACTTCATCGGCCGCGAGAGCGACGACTATCGCCAGAGGACCGTGAAGCATATGATGGATTTCTACCAGGTGAACAAGCAACAGGCGGCCTGGGTGCGTGAAACCGCCTTGAAGCTGTTGCCGCAAATCGAACACCTGGTGGTGCACGACGAGATTATGGCCCGGCAGATCCTGGGCTGGGCGGCCGACCTGCACGAAATCGGCCTGGCGATTGCCCATCCTAACTATCACCGCCATGGTTCCTACATCCTGTTAAACGGCGATATGGCGGGTTTCTCCCAGGTGGAGCAAAACCTGCTCAGCTTTCTGGTGCTGAACCACCGCAAGAGCCTGAAGCGTACGGAAGAAGCCTATGAAAACGAGTTGGATTGGGCCTTGCTGTTAGCCCTGCGCCTGGCCGTGATCTTCCACCGCGAGCGCCGCTTCAAGCACATCCCCGAGGTGGGTATTACGTGGAACGAGTGGGATATCCAAGTAACCCTTCCGGATCAATGGCTGGAAGAGCACCCGTTGACCCGCGCCGACCTGGAGATGGAAATGCGTTATTGGAAGAAGTTGGGTTATACCCTGGAAATCGATACCGCCCTCGATCGGCCCAACTAAAAACGCATGAAAAGACGGGTGACGAGATCTCGGGAAAGGTCAGGCCATATCGCGGAACATGGCGCGGACCACCAGGCCGACCACGGGACGCGGGAAGAGGCGCAGACCGAAGACCATTAGTTTGTTGAGGAAGCCGACCACCACGCGAGACCTGCCCGAACGCAATTGCTTCAGACCCGCTCGCGCTACAGCCTCGGCGCTCAGCAATCCGAAGCGGGACATGAAGGTCCCTTCCTTTTCACTGAATTGGAAGAATTCGGAGGCGGTCTGCCCGGGCTCCAGACCGCACACGCGCACATTGCTCTTGCGTAGTTCCCAGGCCAAACCCTCGGAGAAGTGGTTGACGAAGGCCTTGGTGCCCGCGTAGGTCGCCATATGCGGCACCCCTTGGTAACCGGCGACGCTGCCTATGTTGAGAATGCGAGCGCCGTCGGCTTGTTCTTCGAGGCCGGGCAACAGGCGATGAGTCAATTCGCCCACCACGCGAACGTTCAGGTCGATCATATTGGCCAGGTGCCCCCAGTCGGCTTTTGGAAAGGAACCCAATACACCGTAACCCGCGTTGTTGACCAGGATGCTGATCGGTCGGTCGGCAACGACTCCCGCCAATGCTTCCACGGCGTCCACGGCGGTGAGATCGGCGGCGTGAACGGTCACCTCCACGGCGTACTTCGCGGTCAGTTCGTCGGCCAGGGCGTTGAGCTGCTCCTGGCGACGGGCGACAATGATCAAGTTGCATCCGGCGGCCGCCAATTGACGGGCCAGGGCTTTGCCGATCCCCGATGAGGCGCCGGTCACCAGGGCTCGACGGTCTTTAAAATGGAAACCGGACATGGGATTGGGCTCCTTTTTTTGAATCAATCAATGTCATTGGGGAGAAAGGGTCTCCTCTTCTTTCAGGTGTGCGCGGATGTCCTCTTCGGTCAGCAGGGCCGGGCGCAGCTTTTGGGTGGCCAACAGGGCCAACTGGTCGGCCTGGTGCGGGGAATGGGATTGGCTTGCGTTGCCGTAGCTCATCAACACTTGAGCACGCACCGGTTCGCCGAATTCTACCGCGGCTACAAAGGTGTCCCCCATCCAGGTGCGGTTTTTGCCGTCCTTGTCGGGTTCGAAGATCATGACTCGGAACAGGCCCAACGAACCGGGTCCGCCGTTGGCCGGCAGGTCCACATCGCCCACGCGGAAACGGTTGACGTCGCCCCAGCGGATGTCCAGGCTGCCGTGTTTTTCCTCCACATCATCGGCGACCTCTGCCAGCAGCTTTGCCGCTGCCTTGGGATCGGCAAGGCCGTCCGGGGTGGTGCGCGCCTTTTCCTCGCTCCAGGGTTCGGCATAGTCGCCCTTCAGTTTGTTGAAAAAGGCTGAGAACAAAACCGCACCGCGACTATCGGCCAGGGCTTTGCCGTCCCAGACCTCGAGAACCCCCATGGCTTCACGGGCCCGGGCGTTGCCATGCTGCTCCACCGCGCGTTCCAGGTCGTCCAAGATGCGTTCGGCGGCTACCATGCGGCTGTCGTGTTTGTAGGCTATCAACTCCTCGAAGCTGATCTTGTCGTCTTCCGCGAGTAACCGGGCGGAACTCTGGGCGCGGAAATGCATGAAGCGCGGTGCCATGTAACCTGGATAATCATTGGGATCGATCGCGGTCGGGAAGGTGGTGGTCCAGGGCGGGTCGTTGGCGTTTTGCAGCCGGCCGGAGGGCGGGTCGACCACGCGGGGCAGGTCGCCGTAAGGATGGATTTCCGTCCAAAGATTGTCTTCGGAGGTTCCCGGTACGGGTTCCTGCCAATAGGCCCAGTCCTTTTGGCTCCGTTTGGGAATCTCGCCGCCGAACAGGTGCATGATGTGTCCTTCCTTGTCGGCGTACATCACGGTGAACATGGGCATTTGCAGACGGGCCAGGGCTTTCTCGAATTCTTCCAGGTTGCGCGCCCGCCCCATCTGTACGTACTGGTCCAGCAGGTGGGGTTTGTCCAGGCCCACCGTGCGCAAGGCCAGTTTCTTGCCGTCGATCTCGCGAACGACCGGGCCGTGGACGGAAGATTCTACCGTCAGGATTTCCTGGTCATAACCGCCCTGTTCGTTGTTTATCTTGAGCGTAACCTCGCGAGTCTCGAAGGCTTTGACTTCGCCGTTCCAACGATAGCCGCCCTCGACGGTTTCCAGTTCGTAGAGGTCGAAACCGTCGTGCGTATTGACCGTGTGGGTCCAGCCCAGATGTTGGTTGAAGCCGATGGTGATGCCGGGTGAACCCACCAGGGTTACGCCGTACATATTCATGTCGGGCGTCATCATATGACTTTCGAAGAACAGAAAATAATCGTTCCAGGGCAGGTGGGGGTTGGCCAGCAGCATGGCCTTGCCGGATGCGGAGCGGGCGGGCGATACGGCCCAGGCATTGGAACCGCCCATGGTGCTCAGGTCGCGGTCGATCTTCCCGGGTCGCACCACGAAGGAAAAGTGGAGCACGCGTTGTAAATGGGCCGAAATGTCCGATCCGGTGACGGGCAGCACCACTTTCTTGTCGTCGGCGATCAGGTCGGGGTGACGGGCGGCATAGTCGTTGATACCTTTCGCGAAAGCATCCACCCAGCCGCGTTCCTCCTGACCCAACCGGCCGTACCAGGCCTCGGCCCGGTTGGGGACGTCGTTGATATGCATCCACTTGTCGATGTCCAAATGGTCCTCGCCCCAGTATTCGGCGCCCCGGCCGCGAGCTTCGCCGAAAAGCTTCAGGATCAAGTCGCCGTGATTACGTGCTTGAGCCCAGCCTTGCGCATAAAAGGCCGCGGTGAGGTCGGGCGCAAAGATATGGGGAACGCCGTAGCCGTCCCAAAGGATTCGGGTTTCGTTGGATGTATCGGGAGTATTGGGACCGCACTGCCAACAGATCACCACGCAGGCAAACAGAAATAGATAACGCATATGGGTACCTCGTGAACCGGACGATTTGTGCGGTTTGAGTATAACCCATGGAACGGCTTTAAAAACAGGTGAAAGCTATCTCCCGGCGCAACGCACGCACATGCGGCTCTGCGGCATCAACATGAGGCGCTTCAGAGGGATCGGTCGCTCGCAACGGGTGCAGATGCCGAATTCGTCGTCTTCCTCCAGGCGGGGCAGGGTTTTCTCCAGGGCCTGGAGCCGGGTGCGGGCCTTGCGCAAGTTGGCCTCGCTCATCTTCTGGGCGTTGATGGCCTCCATTCGGGTCAGGCGGCCGATGGCGCGATCGGGCGCAACCGGTTTGACCTCCTCCTGAAGCCGGCCTATTTCCACCTTCAGGCCGGCGATCTCCCCGATGATGGTCTCTTTCAACTGCTGACGTTCTTCTTCAGTCATAGCTCACTCCTTACCGAATCAAATGGTAGCAAGGCCGCAATTGGAAAAGAAGAGGTTTGGAGAAACCCGTTCGGATTCAAAGGCGCGCTTTACGATCGCGATCCAGTCGATCGGGTGTCAGCTGACCGGTAACTTTTTGGTGTTCCTGGTGGGTAGAGAGATGCAGAAGGTGGCGCCCTTTCCCCGGCCCGGACTTCCCGCGGAGATGCGGCCGCCCATTTCGGCCATGGCGTTGGCGCAAATGTGCAGGCCGTAGCCCTTGCCCTTCTCCCGCGTGGTGAAACCATGGGCGAAGATGCGGTCCAGCAGGTCGGGTTCGATGCCCTCGCCGTTGTCGGTAAACTTGATTTGAGCGTGGTCGTCTTCTACATCCAGTTCGATCTCCAGAAAGCGTTCTTCCGGTGGTTGGTTGTTCATGGCCCAGACCGCATTTTCGATGATATTGGTGAACACATGCGCCATCTTCACCCGTTGGACGGTAACCGGCGGGTCCCGGCGGATGACGCGTTCCAAGTGGACCTCCCGGCGGGTCAGCAGACCCTCGCATACGCTGACCGCCTCTTCCAGGATACGGCTCAGCCTGACTTCTTCTGCCTGGCCGCCGCCGGACACATAGTGCTCCTGGGAGGCAATCACGTTGCGAATGTCTTCCACCAGTTCCTCGATTCGGGTCAGGTAGTTCAGATTATCCAACTTTTCCTGCTGCAGCATGTCGCTCATGGTGTGGTAATACTCCACCAGCCGACCCGCGCGAGGTTCCTTCCTTCTGTAGGAATCCGGAAACAGCGTCTCCAGCATACCCGTTGCTCGCCTCAAACCCTCCTGGCGGCTGGAGGTCAGGTTTTTGTGAAGCGCCTGGGTGGAAATGACTACGCTGTTCAAGGCATTGCCCAGGTTGTGCAGCACATTGACGGCAATATCGGCCATGCCGGCCATGCGCGCTTTCTCCACTACCTCCTGCTGTGTCTCCTCCAATTGCCGGGTGCGCTCCTCAACGCGTTCCTCCAAAACCTCGTTCCAACTGCATGTCTCGTCATACAACCGGGCGTTTTCCAGGGAAATGGTGGCTTGGGCCAGGAGGATGCCCAACAGGTCCACCCTGCCTTCCGTAAAAGCGCGGCGGACCAGGTTGTTTTCCAGGTAGAGCGCCCCGCGAACCGAGTCCTGGTGAACGATAGGCATGCACAATGAAGACAGCGGCATGTTTTCAGCGAAATAGGGATCCCGCGTGAAACGGGTCAGTTGGCGCTCATCGTGGAAGACCAGGTTCTCTCGACTGCGAACAGCGTAGCGTACCAGGGATTCAGGAGCCAGGCCGCTATCCTGGAAGGGCAGATCCCCGTGAATCCTGGTGCCGCTGCCGGCGATATCGGTTGTAGCTTCCACGAATAATTGGTTGCCGCGGTACAGCAGCAACACACCTTTTCGGGCGCCGGAGCTTTCGGCAACCGTGTGCATGATCACCCGGAGCAGCTGGGTCGGCTCCATTTCGCTGGAAATAGCGCGCGTGGTTTTCATGACCGCTTCGAAGTCCAGGCAGTCATCTTCGTTACCCGAGGTTTTGACGGTTTCGGTCGCCAACGTATGGCGGTCGATGGTGATCGGCGCCGACAGATCCATAAAGGAAAATTCATTCTCCAAACGTTGCACACAGACAGCGGCGCCCCAGCGCTTATAAAAGTAGCGCGCTTCCTTGAGATGAATTTCGGCATATTTGCTTCGACGTGAGATCAACCAGAAGCGGCCGTGCTGTTCATTGGCAAGAGCCGCATATTGCAGAAAACCCGATTGAAGCGCGGTATCGGCCGCGTGTTCGAAGAGACGGCTTATTTCCCGAGCCGGTCGCTTGTTCAAGCGCGCCAGTTCCGCTTGAAGCAGGAGCCGCCGATGAGCATCGTTTTCCGGCGGCGGATCGGCGGCCTTTTCAAGGCGAGAGCAGATGAGGTTGATGTACTCCAGGTAGGACGCGCGCTCTGTCGGACCAACGCGATCATGGAGGCGAGCGAAGAGCACGGCGGTCAACATTTCGGGATCCGAAACCGGCGATACCTCGGACTGTTTCGCGGCGATCAGGTTCGGTAGGTTTATCCGGACGGCTTCCCGGTAGTTGCCTGACCAAAAGTGCACCGAAAACAGGGCGGCTTGACGAATGGTCTCCTCGTCATCATCCCGGCCGCATTCCGGGAGATTCGCCAGAATCTCGAGGCCCGCCCTACCGGTCAGACAAAGGGCATATTTTTTCAGGCACCGAAAACAGCCGTCGACGTCCGCGCGATGGTCGGTCCGGGTATCATCGATGATTGCCGAACAATGGTCGATCAGTTGGGAAAGTGAGGTATCCCGACGTCCCCAGGCCGGCGATTCGGGGTAGTCAGCAAGCATTCTGTTTCCTTCTCACGGCTGTAGAGGGTGCAACATGGATTATGGATTCCCGGCGTATCCGGGCAGCCCTTCCGGCTGATAAGAAGTATTTCGGCACGACATGCTTTTTTCATAACAAATGGTTTTCTTAATTTTACCCGGTTGTCAACCTTTAGCACTCTCAGGGATTTCTTTGGTAATGACAATGGGTAGTGTAACGACAAAAGTTGCGCCCAAGCCGACGCCCCCACTCTCGGCCCAGACACGTCCTCCCATCTCGGCCAGCGCGTTGGCGCAAGTATGCAGGCCGAAACCCTTGCCCTTCTCATGTGTGGTGAAGCCGTGGGAGAAGATCTTTTCTATCAGTTCCCCGGGGATGCCCGTGCCTCGGTCGATAAAGCGCATGACCGCCTTGCCGTTTTCCTCCCCGATATGCACGGAGAGGGTGCGCTCTTCTTTCGGTATGTCATCCATGGCCTCAACCGCATTCTCGATCAGGTTGATCAGGGCGTGAATCAGTTTGATGCGTTGAACGGGCACTACCGGGTCGCTTTCGACGATTGGCTTGACGCGTACATCGTGACGAGAGAGAACACCCTCGCTGATGCCCACTGCCTCATCCAAAATCCGGGATAGGGGGAGGGTTTCCGCCTGGCGGCCGCCCGAGACGTAACGTTCCTGGGCGGCAATTACGTCCCTTATATCCTCGACGCGTTCCTCGATACGACGCACATGGCCGAGACCGTCCTCGCGCTCCTGTTTTAAAACTTCGCCGATCGTAGTGAAATAGCGGACCAGTTTGTCGGCACGGGGATTCTGCCGGCGAATGTCTTCAATGACCAGGGTTTTCATCAATTTTCCGGCGCGATCCAAGCCCTTGGCCCTCGTGCAGACAAGGTTGCGGTGAATGGCCTGGCTGGAGATGACCACGCTGTTGAGCACATTGCCCAGATTGTGCAGTACATTAATGGCGATATCGGCCATACCGGCCAGGCGCGCTTTTTCCACCAATTCGTCGCGGGCCTGTTCCAGCTGTTGGGTGCGTTGTTTTACACGCTCTTCCAAAATCTCTTTCCAGCGTTGGGTTTCGTTATACAGCCTGGCGTTTTCCAGGGAGATGGCCGCCTGCGCCAGAAGCACGCCCAGCATGTCCACCCGACGGTCGGTGAAGGTGTAGCGGGTCAGTTTGTTTTCCAGGTAGAGCAACCCGCGGCCGTGGTCGGCATGGATGAGCGGCAGGCACAACACGGAGAGCGGTTTCAGGTTTTGGATGTAGGGGTCGGTCACGAAGCGGGTCATCTCGGCCTCATCGTGGATGACCAGGACCCGGCGACCTCGTGAGGCGAAACGAACCAGGGAGGCGGGCACCGTGTCGCTCTCTTCAAACGGTTTATCTTCCGGCTCGATGCTTGCTCGCCCGGTGGCGGCGTCAAAAACGGCATGTACTTTCAGTTGGTCGTTGTCGTCCAGCAACAGTACGCCTTTGTCGGCTCCGGCACATTCAACCGCGCTTTGCAAGATAATGCGCATCAGGTTGCTCAACTCGATTTCTCCGGAGATTGCCCGGGTAGTGCGGGTGATGGTGTCGAAATCCGGCCCCTCGGATGAGGAACCCGTGGTTGCGTGAGAATCATGGGAGGGATTGCTTTCGCCGTCGCCTTTATACATCAAGGGGGCGACAGCGGGGACCAGATCGGGATAGCGCCGGTCCAACAGGCGCACGCGGGCCTCGGCGTCCCAGCGCCGGTAGTAGTAGCGGGCCTCGCGCAGGTGCAGGGCCGCGTATCGTTTCCGTCCCTCCGCCAGCCACAACAGGGCGTGGCGTTCATTGGCCAGGGCCTGAAAGTTCAGGAAGCCGCCGCGAGCCGCCGCTTCTGCCGCGCTTTCATAAAGATCGCCGACAGCGGTCAACGGACGACCGCGCAGACGAGCGTGCTCGGCCAGGACCAGTAAATACCTGGCCTGGTAGAAAGTCGGGTTCATGCGCGCGGGCGTTTCCAGGCGACGGCCGATAGCTTCGATCTCGGCGACCCGCTCGGGGCAGTGATCACAATCGGCCAGCAGGACGGCGTACAAAACCTCGGTATCGACCCAAACCATCAGCCCGGAAATCTTGGCCAGACTCGCTCTGGCTTTCGCGGCAATAGACAGGGCGTCTTTTTCCCTTCCCAGCCAGAAAAATCTTTGGAATTCGGCCATTAAAAGGAAAGGATACACGTTGCCGGCGAGGATCAATCGGTAGATTTCCGGATCAAAAGCCTCCTCGGCCAGTCCGTTTTGTTTCTCCCGGCCCATGAGTGCTTGAACCAGTCCCTTGTAGATCAGGGTCATGCCCAAGGGGACCTTGTAGCCGTATGTCAGGGTGACATTCACCACCTCATCGATTTGGGCCGCGACGGTTGCCAACGGGTAACCGCTTTTGAACAGCCAGGTGACCTTATTGCAGAGGGTGTGAACCGCGGTCTGGGGATCACCGTTTTCCATCCCCAACCGAAAGCCCTTTTCATAATTTGCCAGGATCTTTTCCGTGGGATCGGCCAGAGTCAAGGCATGCCCTACGTTGCAATGTAAGACGGAGCCGATGACGGGATCGGGTTGCTTTTCGTGGGCGCAGATAGCAAGGCGAGCGTAATGCAAACCTTCACGGAATCTATCTTGCCCCAAGTAAAAAGTGGCGCCCCAGGAGAGAAAGGAGATTGTCGACTTGGAGCACCCGTTCAACCAGATCTGGTTCAAACCGCGGAAAAGCCAATAGGCGAATTGGTGAATATTGTCGCCGATAAAACCGCCGGCGCACAAAAGTAACATGACTTCTTGAACAATGGCGGCGGCTTTGCCGTCTACGGTTCTATCCAAGATCTTGCTGAAAGGGGTTTTCTCCAAGCGGGCTTCCAAAAGCTGCCTTTGAGCCGGGGTCGTGGTGCGCAGGGCGTCTTCACCGGGGATGTTGTAGCCCAGAGCACGCAGGGTCTCCAGACCCCAAATTTGTGCATTGCCCCATTCGTATCGATCGGCGAATAATCGCATCCGCAACCCGAAAACGTCCGCCCGATCGACCGGATCGGTATTGTGTTTCAGGATGGTGTCCAGCAATTCGTTCGCTTTGTCAATCTGAAACACCTTCCAGAGGCATCGCGCTTCGTTGCGGTAAACCTGGAAAATAAGATCGTACATAAACTGCCATGCCGATTCGTCCAACAGTTCACGCGCTACCGAGTAGTGTAATACGGCAGCTTCATAGGCCAGGGCCTCCTCGGCCCGGGTTCCAACCCGCGTGTTGAGGCGAGCCAGCATGGTTCGCTCCGAGTCGTGGCGAATCAAATCCCGGCCCAGATTCATTTGCTCGACGATCAGGAACAAATGTTCATCCCTGTCGTGAAAGGTTCGCAAAAGGCGGCGGCCTATTTCCAGGTGTAACGTCTCTTTCGGTGTTGCGCTTTCCAGTTTGCCGGCGGCCTGCTGAACCCTGTCGTGCAGAAAATGCAGTATGATACAGAGGCTCTCGGGGGAAGGCTCCACGGCGCCGGCATTCTCGATTTGTTTCACCCAACGATAGGTGTGACGGTCGGGGGCAAGCAAACCGGCGCGAACGGCGGGCAGCAATCGACGGGCCGCAATAAGCGGCTTCAGCTCCGCCGCGGTCGTCAACACGGAGAGACTGAATCGATTTCCCAAGTAAGAGGCAATGCGCAGCAATCGGCAGGTTTCCGCGGGTAGAGTCCGCATTTTTTCCAGCACCAAATCCACCACGTTGTCGGTGATGTTTTCGGCTTCAATGCGGGTCAGGTCCCATTCCCACGAACACGTTTCGCGGTTGAAGGTGATCAGGCGACGTTCGTAAAGCGATTCCAGGAAACGACCGGAGAAGAAGGGATTACCGCCGGTTTTTCTCTCCACCAGTTCGGCCAATCCGACTACCGAGTCGCAATTGCGGTTCAAGGTATCGGCAATCAGTTGTTCCAGGTCCCGCCGGCGCAGCGGTTGAATGGGCAGGCTTTGGATGTTGGTCCCCATGGTCCGCAGATCGTCGAGGGCAAGCAAAAGGGGGTGGCCCGGGCCGACCTCGTTATCGCGATAAGCGCCGATGACCAGGAGATAGCTGTCAGGGTCTCTGCCAAAAACCCGTAACAGATCCAGGGTGCCGCTGTCGGCCCATTGCAGGTCATCCAAAAAGATGACGAGGGGATTCTCGCGTCGGGCGAAGACCTTGATGAAGTGACGAAAGGTGGCGTGAAAGCGTTCCTGGGCGGCGTTGAGACCAAGTTGGGGCAGTTCATCCCCCGGACCCATAAATTCGGCCAGCCTTGGGATCAGGTCCGTCAACACTTTGGCGTTGGGTTTCAGCGCAAGGTTTAATCGCCGGCGCCATGCGATCAGGCTTTGCTCCGATTCGGTCAACAAATGGCCGATCAATTGGTCAAAGGCTTGGATCAGGGCGGCATAGGGCTCATGCCTACGAAACTGGTCGAACTTTCCATTGACGAAGAATCCGTGATTGGCTACTACCGGCTTGTGGATCTCACGCACCAGGCTGGTTTTGCCGATGCCCGAGTAGCCGGCAACCAGCACGACCTCTTTTGCACCGTTTATCGTGCGGTCAAAAGCTTCCAGCAGCAGTTGCTTTTCACGTTCCCTTCCGTACAGTTTGTGTGAGATATGGAACTTGTCGGAGAAGTCCGAAACGCCCGGTTCGAAATACGCGATATCCCCGGTCTTTTCGAATAATTTTCGGCATTGTTGCAGATCGGAGGCCAGACCTCTTGCGCCGCGATAGCGTTCCTCGGGAGACTTGGCCATCAAACGCTCTACCAGTAGCACCAGGCCTTCGGGTATATCGGTGCGGAGCGAGTTCAACGGCGGGGGCGTACGGGCAATATGGCTGTGGACCATGACCAGCCTGTCTTCTACCTGGAAGGGAAGGCGACCGCTCAGCATATGGTAGAAGGTCACCCCCAGCGAATAAAAATCGGTACGGTAATCCACGGGTCGGTTCATGCGCCCGGTCTGCTCCGGCGATAGATAGGCGGGCGTTCCCTCGATGCGGGTTGCCTCCAAGGGATTCTCTTCTTCGACAGCCAGTTCGGTAGCCAGACCGAAATCGATGTACTTGGCCGTGCCGCTTGAGTTGACGACTATATTGGCAGGTTTGACATCGCGATGGGAAATGCCCTCTTCATGAATGGCCGCCAGACCCTCGGCCATCTGAACGGCCAGGTCCAAGAAGGTTTTGATCGCCATACCGTCCTTGGGTATAGATTCCGTGAGCGCACGTCCGCCGAAATCTTCCTCGATGAGCGCAACACCGTGGCCGTGACGGCAGGTGTCCAGGTAGCGAATCACGTTTTTGTGATTCACTTTTTTGCCCAAATCCACCTCGCGTAGCAGGCGATTGACCAATTCGCCGTCGGGATAACTTTCGGCGTGTGTTTTGATGATGACCGGCCTGCGGTCACTGTCCCGAACGGCGCGATAGACCAGGGAGCGCATTCCCTTGTATATGGTTTCTTTGATGTGATAGCCGGCGATGGTGTGCATAGACATCCGCTTCAGTACAGTCGCTAGCATTACTTTCGGATGCTGAATTAATTTACATAACTAAAAGAAAATACAGGTACGCTACTTCTGAGAAGACATGTGTTTTTTGTAGTATAAAGAACCCATTGATCGGTGAACGCCGGGGTAAAAATAACTTGTGATCCGACCCATTCGTCGATAGGATCGACTCAAGATAAGGATGGGAGGTCTTCACCCCATGTTGCGTGCATCCATAATTGTTGTTTTATTGGTGATAACCGGGCCCGTCGGCGCGTGGGGGCAACGGGGCCACCGTATCGTCGGCGAGATTGCCATGCGTCACCTGACCCCCAAGACCCGGGCCGCGGTGCTGGAGATGTTGGGCCCCCACGGCTTACCCCGTGTCAGCACCTGGGCCGATGAAATTCGCGGCAAACCGGAATACCGGCATACCGCCCCCTGGCATTACATCAATCTGGGCGACCATCAAAAGTTAAAAGATGTGAAACGCAATCCCGAGGGCGATGTCCTGCTGGCCATGGAAAAAGCCGAGGCGACGCTACGCGATGCAGGCGCCGGTCGGGCGCAGAAGATAGAAGCCTTGAAATGGCTGGTTCATCTGGTCGGCGACATCCATCAACCCCTGCACGCGGGTCGGGCCGAGGATCGCGGCGGTAACGACATCCGGCTGAAATGGTTCGGTGAGAAAACCAACCTCCATGCCGTATGGGACACCAAGATCATCGAGAAAAACGACTTGAGTTATACCGAATATGCTGATTTCCTGGATATTGTCCCCAAGGAACAGGCCGCCAGGTGGCGGGATTCCACCTTCGTCGATTGGATCGAGGAAGGACAGGCCGTGCGGCCCATGCTCTACGACTTCGGCAAGCAGGATGGAGAGGAGGTCGAGCTGAGTTGGCCCTATTTCAACAAGGCCAAACCGATCGTTGAAGAACGTCTGGCCATGGCCGGCATTCGTCTGGCCGCTCGACTGAACATGATCTTCGATCCTCGATGAAGGACAAGCCATGTCGCATCGGCGCCTGATCGTGTTGGGGACCTCCAGCCAGGTCCCTACCAAACACCGCAACCATAACGGCTACTTCCTTCAATGGGACGATGAGGGTCTTCTCTTCGATCCCGGCGAGGGCACCCAGCGACAGATGATCCGGGCGGGCGTCACCGCCACGCAAATCACGCGCATCCTGATCACCCATTTCCACGGCGATCACTGCCTGGGTCTGGCCGGTCTGATTCAGCGCCTGTCGCTGGACCGGGTACCGCACCCGGTTGCCGTATACTTCCCGGCATCGGGCCGGCCTTACTTCGAGCGCCTGCGCCATGCGTCCATCTTCCGGGAACGCGCCGAACTGGCCGTGAACCCCATCGAGGAAGCGGGTGTGATCTTCGAGAACGACGAACTGACCATCGAGGCCCTGCCGTTGGACCACGGGGTGGATACACTGGGCTATCGCCTGGTAGAAAAGGACGCCCGCCGCATGCTACCGAAAAAACTGGCGGAACTGGGCATCAAAGGCCCGGACATCGGCTGCCTGCAAAGAGAGGGCGTCATCGAGCACAACGGCCGCACGGTACACGTGGAATCGGTAAGCGAACTCCGCATGGGCCAGCGGGTGGCGTTCGTCATGGACACGCGCTTATGCGCCAACGCCTTCAAGCTGGCGGAAAAAGCCGACCTGTTCATCTGCGAGTCCACCTATTTGAAAAGCGAGCTGAAAGACGCCCGCGCCAACGGCCACCTGACGGCAACCCAGGCAGCCGAAATCGCTGACAAAAGCGGTGCCCGCAAGCTCGTGCTGACGCACTTCTCCCAACGCTACCTGGACAACGCCCCCTTCGTAAAAGAGGCGATGGAGATACACAAAAACTGCGTGGCGGTCAACGACGGAGACATCATCGACGTCCCGCCCCGGTTGGCGTGAACCTAGATAATACCTGGATGTTTAACATTCAAAAAGACTCGGCGGTCCGGGCACCGGTCCTTTTCCCAATGTAAAACGATGGGTGGCCCGGCCGCCCGGTTGATCCCTAATGAGAACCAGGTGGCGGCCCGGCCACCCGGTTATTCACCAGTGAGAATTAATAGGGGGCCCAGCCACCTGGTATTTTTTCAGTGCGGAACTATGGGTGGCCCGGCCACCGGCTCTTGTTCCGATGAAAATTGGAGGTTGGCTCGGCCACCCGGTTGATCACCAGTGAGAATTGGTAGAAGGCTCGGCCGCACGCTCTTTTTCCAATGTGAATTGGAGGGTGGCCCGGCCACCCGGTTGATCACCAGTGAGAATTAGGAGGGGGCCCGGCCACCGGGTATTTTTTCAATGCGAAACGATGGGCGGCCCGGGCCGCGCCGGCCAAAACTCTCGCGAGTTATCCGGTGCCCGGGCCGCCTGTTAAAAACCGGTGGAAAAGGTGCCGTCGCCCCGGCCGCCGGATTGGTTCAATGTTCGGTACTTTTTCGAGGTTGTCACCGAATCACATCACGAAACACGAAACCTGTTACAAGGTCATTGACGCATCTCGGCGGTTAAAGCCAGGAGCCGGCTTTGGAAACGATCGCGTAACGGCTCGGTTTCGGGATCGGGATGGGGAAAATACCGCAGGACCGTGCGGCTCGCGGCAGTGTCGATCAGACTGAGTGCGAGTCGTTTATAGGGCCGGTAAACGGCGGGTTCAGCCAATAGGATGCGATCGCGCATCCGCGACATGCGCACCAGATCCTTAAGATAGGGTTGGCCGGTTGGAACAATGATGAAGCAATCCACGTTTTTGGGTTGTGATTTGTGAAAGTCGCGGAAGGCGAGTAATTCCTTATTGGCGCAGTTCCGGCAGGTCAAATGGTCGTAATAATATAGATAGAGCCACGGTTTTTGGATATCGATCTGACCGCCGTCGTATTTTTTCAAAGCCAGGAAGCCGTGCCAATCGAAAGGTTCATCTACTTTCTCTATCCTGGCGTCGCCGATTCGTTCGATGCCGGAAGGCGTACAACCCAGGCAAAGGATCAGAATCAAAGGATATGGTTTCATGGCTTCAAGACACCGATGCGAAGGTAGGGGTTGTCTTCTCCATTTTTGTCTTCCTCCCAGCCGAGTGCATCCAGGAGTCCGATCTCGTTGTCCGTCATGAAGCGCTTACCCTTCTCGCTGATTATGAACCGGGAGACCAACTTGTTGTCATAGCCGGTAAGTATTGTCACGGGCATGTTGTTTTTCAGGTCGGTGCGGAGCAGGTTTCCCCAGCGGTCGTAAATATCGAAAGATTTTAAATCCAAATTGGAAACGACTAGGTCTCCCACTTGATAGAGACCCCGGTTGTACTTCTTGGTGACGATTTCTCGTAATTTTTCCCGGGATCGGTTCTTTGAGTTCGCCACTTTTAGGAATTCGTCCAAATCCAGCTCATTAGGTCGGGAAATATCGCCGATCGCACCCGCGAATCCACCGTTCATATCGTAGACTTCCAGTTTGGTTTTATACGGCGACCCGATCCAAATAAAGTCATCGACGCGCAACATGGAACGCCACGCCAATGAGTAGGCCAAGCCGACCAACTCCTCGGGTTTTTTCCCAAAGCCTCGCACGGGCTTTATTCTGTTTTCACTAACCTCCATAAGCACATGGCGGGGAGATTTTGGGGAAAACCCCGAGAGACCTCCCAGATACAGCCGGTCCTTATCGTCCCAAATGAAAGGCGCGTCAGGGTAATACATGCCGCCGAAAGCGATTGGTGTGGATTTTATCCAGGTCCCGTCCCGTGTAAACACATGGATACGGCTTTTTTGCCTGTCATATAGGGCAATATTGCCGTCGTAGCAGGGGCGGACAAAGGCAGGTTGTCCATACTCTCCCGGCCCCTCCCCCTCTCGGCCGATCTGCTTGCTAAAGGCGCCCGATTCAAGGAATTGCAGCAACTTCGGTTGAAAACGATCGACGACGTACCAGAAACCGTCCACATAGGCCAGATCATTGATGTAGCCGATGACCGACTCGTCGGTGGTTTCCAACATCACGATTCGCTCGGCCGGGAAGAGATCTTTCAAGCTTTCGGCTTGTTGAACCCGTAGTTGTAATTGCTTGGATACCGTCCTGTCGATCATCGGAAACCGATGCTTGGAATTACCGGCAAGCGGTATCCGCGCCTTTTCCCAGTCATAACCCTCATCTTCCGTAGAGCGGCAAGAAATCAAAGAGAAAAGCGTCGCCGACAACAGGACAATAGTGGAGAATTTCATGGCGAGCTTAATCAGAACTCGGGAGTCGGCCAACAGCCGCCGGGCGGCAACATGCAGAACGGCGTAGCCGTGCAAGACAGCCTTGGTTTTTCAACACACAACTCGTAGACACTTGCTTTGGTGCGACCGTCTTCGCATACAAACACACAACTGTCCAACTGCCAACGATGATCGGGCAGGGTGATCTTGTCGGGAATGTCCGTTGCGCGACTCCCGGGAATGTAGAGAGCAACCAAAACCAAAGAGATGAAAAAAAGTCCGCCAAAGTATTTCATCGGTCTCTCCAAATCAGTAGATAACATATTATCACAATACTTTAGAGAAAAGGGCGGATATTTCACCAACCGTGAGAAACGACCGCGGTGCGGTGATACCGTGCACCTCTATATGGAAAAGCCCGGTAGCCTAGCTACCGGGCTCTTGGGGGCTCATGCGACCGGGTTGAACAGTAATAGAGAAAGGTGGTTCAACGAAAAAAAGGCGATCAGATGAGCCGAAAAACCTGGGGCAGAATGCCCGGGAGGGTCGGCTTACAATCCTTCCAACCCGGACGGTTCCCCCGTAATCGGTGGGGCAGAATGCCCGGGAGGGTCGGCTTACAATCCTTCCAACCCGGACGGTTCCCCCGTAACTTTTTCAGCGCGATGGTTTTTTAGGTAAATGGCGGCAAACCATCGTCAGACTGAGCGAGAATGCCCGGGCCGGTATGCCTCACGGCTTGCCGACCCGAGCGGTTCCCCCGTAACTTGTGTTTGAGGCTGCTCCGGCAAGCGGCTCTTTGTCCGCTTCGCTTCGCAGAACCTCGGTAATTCCGGTGCAGATGCCGCCCGGGGTGTCGGCGCCAACTCCCCGGACTCATCCTTCATGCTTGTGTGTGTTTTTTGGAGCGAGTGCGTCGAGCGCGGAAAGGGACCCGCTAGACGGGCCCGTCGTCCCGCATTCAGAGAGAAAAACGGAAGGGCCGGGAAAACGGGCTCAAAAAAAAGCGGTTTTTTTTTCAATTTCTTTTCAATTCGCCCGGGGTTTCTCTTCTAAATACCTGATCAACATGGATTTTCACAAATCTAAAAAATCTTCAATCACAAGGCCTCTCCAGGTAGACTTTATTTGAGGAGGACTGATGACTTCCAAGCAAACCATCGCTCTGTTCGGCGCCAGCAATCTCTGGTTCTCCACCGGCGCCGCCGTGCAATGTCTGGCGACGGCTTTTCAACCGCCCATGGAGGTCTATATTGCGAGCGGGCCGGGTCGTTCCTACCTGACTCGGGGAGGCAATGTTCTGGTGCAGTATGAAGGTCACGTCAGAGGCTCCCTGTTAAGGAAACTGGAGCGCAACAAGCCCGAGCAGCTGACGGTCGTTCTCACCGATATCGGCAACGATCTTATCTACGGCGCCTCGTCGGAAACCCTATTGGCTCAGTTAGAGCGCATTCTGGTTCGTCTGAAGGCGCTGAATGCCCGCGTGGTGGTTACGCAAATCCCACTGGAAAGCCTCTTGAAGCTCTCGAAGGGTCTTTATTATATGATCAGGTCAATTTACTACTTCCGCTGCCGCATCCCCTATGACCCTATGATGGCGATGGCCGGCGAACTGCATCGGGGCTTGACCACACTTTGCCGGGAGCATCGTGCCGCTCTGGTCGATTCGCAAGCAAGTTGGTACAGTTTCGACCGCTTCCACTTGCGGCCCGGCGCCTGGAAGCAGGCCTGGTCGGCCTGGCTGAAACCCTTCGGCGTAGAACCCGCAATCGATGCGGGTATTCGCCTGAGCGGTAAGTCCCATTGGCGCCGTCTCCCCAGGCATTATCGGCTTTTGGGTCGGGAGAAACAAGGAAGCCCGAAGCCATGGGTGCCGATGCCGGGCTTGAACGTGTCCTTCTATTGATCAGCGCCTCGCATTCAGGAAATGGTATAGGTTGATCAATTCAGTTTCCGTCATGCGTTCAGGGGTGTCGACATCGAGGTTTTCCCGCCGACCGCCGGCGATCACGGGTAATCCGTTGGTGATCAAGCGTTTCAAATTTGCACTCTCATTGACGAGATCCCAGATGATTTGAATGAGTTCGGATCGGTCAGGTCGTCGCCGTGCCGGCTGGGGAGACCTGGTATCTTGACCATGCGACGAAGATGAAGATGGTTGTGATTGATGTGATGAAGCCGTCGTCGTGGTCGCTGATCTATCGGAGCCCATGGCGCCGTGCCGGGAGGCTTGCCGATGGATTTGTCTCAACCCGCTTTGGATGGTTCGTTGTGTCTCCTCCGACATGTTGAGCCGCGTATGCACCTGGATATGACCGGGACGCATAAATGCCTGCGGGTGCATCAATATACGCGCCTGCGGGTCCTGACGACCGGCCAGGGCCTTCCAAAAACGCGGATCTTGGGCCGCATCGAGGGTATATCTCGTAAACTCCGACCCACGAAGCAGTTCGGCCTTCTCTTTGGGGCGCATGTCCTCAAAGGCTTTTAAATACCGTTCAGCCCAAGCGGCAGAACTTCCGCCTACTTGTGCTATTGCACGCAGTACCTGCTCCGGGTTGACGAATGAAAGCTCTTCATCCAGAGCCAGGCCGTTTTTCGCGGCGATATAAACCAGTCTTTGTGTCAGTTGCCTGGGAATGAGAATCTGATAAAGCGCCGATTCTTTCTTGCCCTTGGGGCCGCGCTGACTTTCTTTGATTTTGTCTACTGCCTCGGCCAGCTCTCTTACGGTTTGCAGAATCTGCGTGGCGGTTGAACGGGGAACCTGTAATTCGCGGAGCATCGTGGTAATGATTTCCACGGTCCTTCTGGGATCGACGTCGAATAATCCGCCGGATTGCATAATATCGTAGGTGTTCTCGGAAGGATCCTGCACACCGCCCATCAGGGCAATATTGCTTGAAAGCAGAGACGGCCTGTCTTGGTGATCGCTCCAATGCTGACCACGAGACTCCAAAAATTGCCGGGGACCCTGCCGGGTTTCATCTTTGACCTGGGTACCGGGAGCCCTCAGAAATTCAAAATTGCGAACTCGGGTACCGTGATGGGCCTCGTAGATGGTTTTGATGATTTGGTGCAGGGTATAGGCGCCCAAACCGGCCGCATTGTAGAAAACGTCATGACCGGTAGCTTGTTTTTCAGATTCAACGATGCCCCTGAGTTGCTGTAGGGCACGACCTGCTCTCTGCCGCAGAGCGGGCCACCGCTCCTCGATCTCGCTTTTTCTACCCCGGTAATAGCTCTCCGTTACAGACCTTTGTCTCGAGAGTGAAGAACCGGAGGAGGTTGTGGCATGGCTGGAGCTTTGGGGCAGCTCATGTTTCGTATCGTGTTGGTGTTCATCTTGCGATTGGGAAGACGAACGATTCTGTTGCGGTGTTTTAACCACTTTATAATCGGGATCGTCAGGATCGACTCTTTCATCCGGGTAATCAAGGCCGTAGCGGTGCTTCAATATATACTTACCGCGATCAAAGGCAACCACATTATAGAAAAGACTGGTTTTGGTGTTGACCACCGCCGCCCCGACCATGTGGGGACCAATGACTCTTTGGACGACGCCCTGCGAGGAGGCGCCCGATGAGGAACTGCCGCCCGCCGCGCTTTGGGGCGACTCGGCCGGGGGTGCGGCGCTTTGCGCCTTCTCGCCCATGGTGTCCGCTTCTTTTTCCAGGGTCGCGTTGTCATTCAAGCCCACGCCGTCCAACTGCCGGGTCGCCCCCACGCGGCCCTGTTTCTGTTGCGCCACGTGCCAGGCCTCGTGTGGCAAATGACTCTCCTGGCCCGGCCCCAGGTGAATCACATCGCCCTTGGTAAAAGCCAAAGCCTGCATACGCGCCGGCTCCGGTGAATCGTAGTTTACTTCCACGCCGTCCATTGATTCGCCCGACATGTGTTCCACATTCGTCTTCAATTTGTCGGGAAGACCGGTATCGTTCTTTTTCTGAATCGGCCCCATGCCGGCGGCAAGGGCGGGAGGAATCTTCGTTTCGGGACGGCCCTCCGGGGGAAAGATCGAAATATTGCCGATGTGATGATGAGAACCGCTTCCACGTTTCTTTTCCCGGGCCCAATAATCATCCATCTTGGCCTGAAGCACGCCCAGGCGTCCTTGTTCCTGTGCAGTGATCGCGCCTTTCGATTGCCTGAGTTCCAACCCGGTCGCCTCGAAGTGGTGCTGCCGAAAATCTTCGTCCTCTGCATTTTGCTGATCGACGATGCCGGGCGGCTCCCACAAAGAGCGGGTCCGGGTCTTCTCCGAATGATCCTCTTCCATTTGGATCGACGACTGTTTGGCGTCAACCTGTTTCCTGACCTTCCGATACATCCACTCGCTCCATTAAGGACGGGTCATTACGACTAGGGGTTAAACGGGTTCAGACCTTAAAACTAGTAGCAATGCTGTTAAAAGTCAAGCAAATGAAAGACCGACCGGCTTTGTCCGAAGCTCTCGGATACAAAAAAAGCCGCGTACGGAGAAACCCCGCACGCGGCCTTTGGTGGTTCGGGAAGAACCCTAAGGGAAAATGTCGGTGATCTTGGTCTTCTTGTAGCGCTTGGACAGAAGCCCCCGGCTTTCCGCGTCGCGGATTTCGTCCAGGGTAACGCCGCGCCGATGCAGGTGATGCAGGTCCTCGCCGTCGAAATAACGCAAGAGGTGCTCTTGCTTCAGCCTGGTAATGAAGTCGAATGGCACCGGGTTGCGGTACAGAAATTCGATGCTGTAGGCCGACAAATCATTGATCAGGCCGCGATTGCCGAACTCGTCCAAGTGATCGACCGGCATGTCGCTGCCTTGCAGGAAGACCAGGTCATGAGCCGAGAACCGATCGATATAACCCGCTTCATTAACGGACTGAAGATAGTCCATGGGCATCTGTTTGGCCGAGAGAAAATGCAGGTCGTGGGCCGAGAACCGATTGATCAAACCGATCTCATTAACCGCGTCCAGATAGGTCAGGTCTACCCCTTCCTTATACATAAAGGTCAAATCGTGCGCGGAAAAACGGTTGATCAACCCGGCGTCCTTGACCGCTTCCAAATGCTCGATCGGAACTTCGGCATTGAGCAGAGCAACAGTGTCATGAGCCGAGAACCGGTTGATGATATCGGCTTCCTGGAAGCCCGCAAGTTTGTCGATGTCCACGTTCTTGCTGTAGAGATAGTGGACATCGTGCGCGGACCAGCGGTTGATCATGTCGGCCCGGTTCATCAGGTCCAGGTACTCGATCGGCACCTGCTTTTCAGACAGGAAACGGACGTCGTGCCCGGAGTAGCGATTGATCAAATCGGCATCCCGAAGGCCGACCAGGTAATCCAGGGACACCTTTTTCTCATAAAGGTATTGCATGTCCCTGGCGCTGTACCGATTCAACAACGACTCCTCGCGAAGGTCCTCGATAAAGTCCAGCGGGACTTCTTTTGCCAACAGGTAGAAGATATCGCGGGCGGAAAAACGATCAAGCAGGCGGGCTTTGCGCATGGCCTCGATGTGATCCGCGGTGACGCCCTTATCGATCAGGTAATGCAGGTCGCGGGTGCTGAAACGCCCCCAGCCGCCAACCTGCCGATAGGTGTCCAGGGTATCCAGGTCGATTTCATTGGCGAAGATATAGCGAATGTCGCGCTCGGAGAAGCGTTCGGCCAGGCCCGCCTCTGCCGCGACGCGTTCTTGTTCCTCGTTCAACTCTTCCAGGGGTTCCTTGACAACCCTGGGCTTCGGTTCGTCTTGCGCCGGCTCCATGGGTTCCAACGCGATCGGCGCCGTGGGTTCATAGGGGGCGGGTTCCGGTTCGGACTTGGGTCCGGGATGAGCGATGATAAGGGGCAGCAGCATACATGCGGCCAGGACGGGAATCAACCAATGCTTTTTTACTTGGGTCTGACGCTTTTGGTGACGATCGAGAATGGACATGAGACGTCCCTCCAGTTGAGAATGATGGGCCATGCTGACGGCAGCGGCCAGGGAGCCGCGCGCCGAAAATTGTCTGGCGATGGCGACCAGATGCCCGGCATAAGCCGGACCGGACGTTCCCAGGAGCAACACGTGATCATCACAAGCTCGTTCGCGGTCATCGATCAATCCCTTGATCAAGATGCGCACCAGCGGGTTGAACCACCAGACGGCGCCGGTCAATTGGGCGATGAGATGCGTGTGAACATCGCCGCGCTTGATATGGGCCAGTTCATGGATCAACACGGGGCGTAACCGTTCCTCGGACCAGTCTTCCGCCTCCATGGGCAGTAAAATGACGGGCCGCAGGTAACCCCAGCCGAGCGGTGCCTGAATACGGGGACAAAGCGCCGTACGGACGGGACGGCGCAGACCCAATTCGGTGGCCAGCAGTCGCGTGAGTCGCGGCAGTGCATCTCCTTTTGGAGCACATGCGCTTCTCGACAATCGCCTGGCGTGGAATTGGGCGACCAGAACGCGAACCAGTAAAAGCATGGTCACGGCCAACCAAAGTGAAAATACAGCCCGAGGCCAACCGATTGCGGATATGCCGGCCCATGCGGGAAGCGCGGGCGTATGCACATACCCGGTCTCAGCCGGAACGGCGACCGCTTGGGGTTGCGGCTCGACAGATTCCGCCTGTGCCGAGATCACCGGCGACGTGATTGGCTTCAGGGTCGTTTCCACAACGGACTGTGGTGCTCGCGGGAACCATCCCAACCGCCAGGACGGTAATAACCAGGTGGCGAGCGGCAGGAACAATACGGCATAGAGGGCCGTGGTCCAAACCGCACAGCGCATCGCGGCCGACGCGCGTCGCAACAGGCGTACAACGACCAGGGCGGTGAGGATGATCAGGCAGCTTTTCAGGACAAGCGCGGCAAAAGGCAGGACGGAGGCGGTTAGCAACATCAGCGTTCCTCCTCTTTGGCTTTTTGAATCAGGTTGCTGAGACGCTCCCAGTCCTCTTCCGCCATCTCTTCCTTGGACAGGTCGACCAGTTGGACAAAGGCCTTTTGGGGCGAACCCTGGAAAAAGGTCTTGAGCAGGTTCTTGAGCGCCGAGCGGCCGGCTTGATCGCGGCCGACCGCGGGCGCATAGAGATAGCGAAACCCGTCCTGCTTGCGCAGGGCGTGGCCCTTCTCCACCAGAAGGCGGAGAATGGAGCGAACGGCGGAATTGGTAGGCGCGTCGGTCATGCCCGCCTGGATATCGGAGGCGGACATCTCACCCTGCCGGTACAGCAACTCCATAACCTCTTGTTCGCGCTTGCTGAGTTTGGTTCCTTTGGAAGTCATTGGGGATCCCCGTGGTTTGTTTCAGTACTGTGTGTTGAATTTTCAACATGTGTTGAAATATATGCGCGCCGTTCCTCCCTGTCAAGCGATTCGGAGAAAAATTTTGCACGGAGGGAGGATGCAAGGATAACGGCTACCGGATTTCTCGATCGTCAACAAGGTAAGTCGACATGCTTGCCCGATTCCCCGAAATACCATTTGGAACATCTGGGAATGGGAATCGATCCCGGGCATCGCAGATTTGTATAAGAAGGAATCCCATTGGATTCCTTGATTTCCCATTTTGTGTATCGAGGATTTCCATGGAGATCTTGCGTTTCCCATTTTGTGAATCGAGGATTTCTCCGGAAATCTTGCATTTCCCATTTTGTGTATCGAGGATTTCTCCGGAAATCTTGCATTTCCCATTTTGTGAATCGAGGATTTCTACAGAAATCCTAGTGCCCCCATTTTGTATATGAAAGATTTCCGTTGGACTTCCCCTTCGACGGCGAAGAAACAACGTTATGGATTGATGGAATCGAATCGGGTTGTTGAGTGTGATCCGTCGATTCAGTCCTTCATTTACATTCATTTCCTTTTCACATCGCTTTCATACAGGTTTCAAACCCCGGCTGCAAATTAGGCAATGTAAACAGCGGGTCGGTCGCAAGGACAACCGCCCGCGGGCGCCGTACTTTTCAGCCGCCCGACGATCAATTACCGCAGCGCTCCATCCGGGGGCCCGCCGCCTTGCAAGGCACGGGTTCCCGGTTCTCCTGCACTTTCAATTACCGCAGCGCAACAAGCCGGGGCCCGGATCGATCTTCGAGACGGGCCCCGTCTTACGTTCTCGATAAGGAGTTGACACTATGACCCTACCACGTATCCTTCCGGCTCTCTTCCTCCTTTCCGTGATCACCTCCTGTCATCGGGCGCCTATCGATCTGGGCAGACATTTCAAGGGTTTCGACGGTGCTTTTGTGCTCCGTGACTTGGAGACCGGACGCACCCTGCGTTACAATCCCGAGCGTTGCGCCGCCCGCTTTTCACCGTGCTCTACCTTCAAACTGCCGCATGCGCTGATTGCCCTGGATACGGGCGTGGCAAGCGGACCCGATCACCTGTTGCCCTTCCATCCCCAGCGCTACCCCCAGGTGCGCGGCAGTTGGGCCGAGGATCACACCCTGGCTTCGGCCCTGCGCACTTCCGCGGTCTGGTACTTCCAGGAAACGGCTACCGGCATCGGTCAAACCCGGATGCAGCGCCAATTGGACCGCCTGGCCTACGGCAATCGCGATATCGACGGCGGTTTAACTGATTTCTGGCTGGATTCCTCCCTGGCGATTTCCCCCGACGAACAGGTGGATTTCCTGACCAAACTCGTCAGGAATGAACTCCCCTTTCAGCGCAAACACATGCAACAGGTTCGCGAGATGATGGTGCTGGAGCGGGCCGACGGCTACACCCTGCACGGCAAAACCGGCTCCGACGGCCAGGGTCTGGGCTGGCTGGTGGGCTACGTGCAACGCGGCGAGCGAGTGTTCGTGTTTGCCTACAACGCGGATCTGCCGGACGAAAAAGCCGGTGTTAAACATCGCCTTGGCATGGTCAAAGCCATTCTACGCGATCTTCACGTGCTGCCGCTGTTGACCCCGATCAGTTATCGCGCCCTTCCTCTGGAAAACGAGTCGCCCGGTTCTCCTTGATGTATCTCCCAAAAGCGACAGCAATTGTCACTACTGTTGCCACGGGTGCCATAAATTGGCACCCCATGCCATTTTGACAGGCCGCTCCCCTTGGCAGAGTTAACATTGCAGCATTGGCACTGCTTTTGCTTAACCCAAGGTGAGCAATTTGTTTTTCATTTTCCCACCTTCCGGTCGCCCCAACTATTGTTGGGGCGCCTTTTTATCTGCCGACCGACCCCTGTTACACCTATTAGATCGGGGCCGGCGGCCCGGCTCACCCTCGATCTTCACGGGAACCGGCAACCACAAACGGCATGAGCGGGATGTAGATGTTCCGCGGTTATGACCTCGGGCGGCGGTTTTGTCCGGAGAATGTGCAGAATTTGACAAAACATCGACGAAACTGATACATTAAGCGCCCGTGAGGCTCGTGCGGTTTGTAGCTTGCCGCGATTCGGAACCATTCCATTCTGATGTTCATCTGATCTCATCATTCAGGAACCAATTATGTACTCTGCCTTAGTGCTCTTGTGCGTGGGAACCCTTCTTGCCGGCGCACCGAATGAAGTACCCGACCGAACCGGCATCTTCAACGAAAACGACCACTTGGGAGCCGCCTACGATCTGCCCTTCGGCAATTACCGGGTTCATCGGCACAAAGTAGCGCCTCAAAGCAGCCTGGCCGTGATCCTGGTTGAACGGGGCGTTCATCCCGACCGCATCCAAGATACCGTCCGCGCCTCCCGCGGCGTGTTCGACGTGCGTCGTATCCAGGCCGGCCGTCCCATTCTGGCCCTGCACGACATCGAACGGGAAGATGCCTTGCGTTACCTGGTTTACGAGGAGAACAAGCAGGACTTCGTAGTCTTCGACCTGAACGAGAGCGTAAAGGTTTATCGCGGGCGGAAATTGAAGCGCCTCCGCGAGCGCGAGGTTTTCGGGGTTATCGAAACGTCGCTGTACCACGCACTGACCGGACAGGGTTTACCCAAGCAGTTGACCAACGCCCTGGCCGATGTCTTCCACAAGCGGATCGATTTTCGGAAGTTGCAGCCGGGCGATCGCTTCAGGCTGATCTTCGAGGAAGAAATCGCGGCAGGCAAGGCGGTCGGCTTGGGTCGCATCAAGGCCGCCTGGTTTGCTCGGGGAGAAACCGAACACTACGCCTTTCTCTATGACAAGGAACACGAGACGCTCTATTTGGACGAAAGCGGCAAGGGCGTCCGCACTGATTTCCTGCGCGCGCCCATCAAGGGCGGCCGTGTTTCCTCCCATTACGCGGGGAGGCGGTTCCACCCCGTCCAGAAACGCTATAAGGCGCATCTGGGTACCGATTACGCCGCGCCCGAGGGCACGCCCATTCTGGCCATGGCCGACGGCGAGGTGACCGAGGCCCGCCGCGCCCGTTACAACGGCCGCTATGTGAAACTGAAGCACGACGCCGTCTACGAAACCCAATACCTGCACATGAGCCGCATTGCCGAGGGTATCGAATCCGGGGTTAAGGTAAAGCGCGGCCAGGTGATCGGTTACGTGGGTCGAACAGGCCTGGCCACGGGAGAACACGTTTGTTTGCGGTTTTGGAAGAACGGCCGTCAGGTCGATTACCGCCGCCAACGGTTCGCCGACAGCCGCAAGACCCTTCAAGCCACGCCCGCCGAGAAAGCGGTCCTGATCGACCCGTTGAAGAAGCGATTGGACGCCATGGAACAGCCCGTTATGATTTCCGCCAAACGCTAAAGCTTGTACCGGCTGCGAATATCGTCCACATCCTTGTCGCCCGATCGATCCATATCTCTCAGGGAACTGAGGAACATGCCCAAGCCGCCGATGAACAGCACCAGGATGACGATCAACTCGAAGGCCGTGAGGCGTTCCATGCGGAAGTTGATCGACGCGATGACGCCGAAAACCAGGGCCGAAAGAGAACCGATGGTCAAGAGCCAGCCGATGAAGTTTTTGGCGCTGTAGAAGATCATGCCTACGCCGAAGATGAAGGGCACCAAAACCATGCCCGAGGTGATGCCGAAACCGCCCACGCTGAAAATGGATCGGCCCAGGCCCCAGTGTTGGGTTACGTGAATCGAGTTGAAAAACATGTACCCGCCGGCACACAGCATGACAAAACCAATGAAGAATCGGCCGACGCCGCCCTCCGTTCCACCTGCTCCTCTCACGGTACAACCTCCTTATACCCGGATCGACCGCCAACCACGGATGCTGCTTGGGATGCACTACCATTCTATCGGTTACGCATCCGAAAGTGTAGCCCCTACGCTCCCCCCGGATCATTCGGGTTGTCAAACGGGGCCGTGAGCCCCTTCATTTCTATAAAGCGATCCGCGGACCGGGTTCGGCTCAGTTTTCCGGAAAATAAGGCGGGAAGATGACGCTCGTCACATCAAGATTCGCTGTTGATCTTGGTTTTCAAGGCCGGGCTGGGCAGGAACTGGATGCGATCGGTAGCGTTGGTCAATTGCTTTTTGCCGCTGGGCAGGATGATCTCGCGAACCTTGCGGTGTTTGTGCCGGAACTTGCCGAAGTGGGTGATGGTGACATCCTCGCGGTCCATGGCGTCCTTCAGCAGTTCCAGCAAGGTGTTGACATGTTCCTCTGTTTCCGGCAAGGTCATGCCGCCATGCTCTTCATGGAGTTGTTCCACGATGTCCTTTTTGATCACGCCTCACCCCTTGAACCAGTCGCGGCCGGACTGGAAATCGCGCGTCACCGCTTGCAGGCGGTCCCGGTCCAGGGCCAGTTGCACCAGGCGCCGCATCAGTTCGGGGGTGGGCACGCCGCTCTCGCGCATCAGTCGCGGGTACATGGAAATGGAAGTGAACCCGGGGTGCGTATTGATTTCGTTCAGGAAGACCTCGTCATCGGTGACCAGGAAATCGATGCGGGCCATGCCGTAGCAGTTCAGGGCGAGCCAGGCGCGCCGGGCAATGTCGTGCATGCGTTCCAGAACATGGGGCTCGATGCGGGCGGGCACCTCGAAGGTGGTGCGGCCGTTGAGGTACTTTTCCTCGAAATCGTAGAACTCGTTTTCGGGGATGATGCGGGCGGGAATGGAAAGTTGCGGATCCTGGGCCCCCAGTCCGGCGATTTCAATCTCCCTGGCTTCAAGACCCGGCTCCACCAACACCCGGTAGTCGAAGCGAAAGGCATTTTCAAGGGCCGCGGCCAGGTTCTCGGGTTGGTTGACCTTGGATATCCCGATGCTGGAACCGGCCCGCGCTGGTTTCACGAACACGGGGAAGCCCAACTGTTCGGCTACCTGGGTCGCGGTAACGTCCGGGTCGTAGTTCTCGCGATACAGGGCCAGATAGGGCGGTTGAGGGATGCCGTGTTCCAGCAAAACGGCCCGCGCCGCCAGTTTGTCCCAGCACAGCGAAGCGCTCAACACGTCGCTGCCCACCCAAGGCAGGCCCAACAGGTTGCAATAACCCTGGATCGAGCCGTCCTCACCGGTCAACCCGTGAATGATGGGGAAAACCACGTCCACGTCCATGGCGGCCAGGGAGGTGAGGCCCTCGCCTTTGGGCACCGGGTTTTGACAAAGGGTTTCAAAAGCATGCCCGCCGAAATGCCAACCGCCGGACCGATCGATGCCCACGGGCAACACGCTGTAACCGGCCTCGCGCAACTGACTGTAAACATAGCGCGCCGAAACGATGGAAACCTCATGCTCGGGACTCTGCCCGCCGAAAATAAGCGCTACCCGTGTCATCCGTCCCTCCACAACTCGGTTTCGAGGCCATTCTTGCACGATCGACCCCGTTCGTTAACCCTAACTTGATCACCATCTATGAAAAAAGAATGAAGCAAGTGCCAAGTTTCAAGTTGCCGGTTGCAAGGTTTCGGGGCTTCCGCCACGAATGCGCCCACTTTGGGGTTTTCCCGGGAGCGCCCGCGTCTCGCGGGCTGCAAGCCGTTCATTTCGCCATAGCGAAATGAGGCGGCTTGCTTTCCGTATCAAAAAGTCGCATCCGAAAGCTCATTACCATTCATATTCCCCCCTCGTCGCGCTGCGTGTTGCGAATGGGGCTCCCGGGAAAACCTCAAACTCCGCGCCTGGAAAGCGGCTACCTTTCGGGGAAGAGATCCGTCTGTCGATCCCAACAGGACAATCATTCCCGAGCCTCGGGATTGTTGATTTCCAAAATACAACTCTCCGCACCGGAGCCGGGCTTTTTCAGGCTGAAATTGCGCTTTCAAATTTGAGCATGACTCCAAATTTCACCGGAAAGGGTGTTCCAATCCCGGTAATCATCCTGCCGTGCCGAAAATTTAACAACTTCTGCTCGGAATTTGAACAGGTCAAGACACAAGAGCAGGTCATTATTCTCGGAACAACAACCTTCTCCGGCGAATGGTTGTGCCATTTTTAGGGGAAAAAATAGGTTCGGCTCCCATCAACCGGCACCTCTCCCGGGAACGGAACCACCTTTGCCCCCGTAAAGGGGTCTTCATCCCGGGAAGTAAAGCCCTTTGGCGACTGTCAGGTGGTCCCATTCCCGAGCCAAGGTCCCTGAAAGTCACTTCTGGAGGCCCCATTCTGTAAAAAAGTTGAAGGTTTGGAAGAGAGTAACGAGAGCAACAACTAAAATGAGTGTGAAGTAAAAATTACAGTAATCTGAAGTGGGATTAATGATCTCAGTGGACATGGAATTGGGGGTACCCGGACCCTTATTCGAGGAATGGCATGCGCGCTACGGTAATGAAACACTCGAGTCACTGCCCGATCTCAGCTTTCGGGATTATGTCATCGCTGAGCGGGCCTTTCGAAGCACTTCGGCCTATGAGCGTGCCGCCGACTATTGGCGGGCTCGACTCGCCTCCTTACCGCCGGAACCGGACCTTCCCCTGGCCATGGAACCGGCCCGCATCGGAAAACCTTGCTTCACCCGCCTGGCAGGCAGCCTGTCCGCGGAGAGCTTTCAGTCGTTTTCCCAAAAGGCCGCTCGCGCCGGTTTGTCGCCCTCCGTGGTTCTGGCCACGCTCTACAGCGATGTGCCGGCCAGGTGGTCGGCCGACCCGCATTTCTGTCTCAACCTCACGCTGTTCAATCGCCTTCCCGTTCATCCCGAGATGAACCGGGTCATCGGCGATTTCACCACGATCAGCCTGTTGGAAGTCGACGGGTCTTGGGCGCCGGACCTGATTTCACGCGCCAAACGGTTGCAGCAGCGGCTGGTCGAGGATCCGGCCCATCGTGAATTCAGCGGCGTCGAGGTCATGCGCGAGCTTGCCAACCGGGATGGGCTCGGCAATGCAGCGCGGCCACAGTACCGCCCAGACCTTCGTCGTTCAAATCGTTATCGAAGCCCCAATAGGCGACGGGGTGGTCGGTGATTTCGCCGGCGAATGCGAGCGTGGCGAGCGTCAGGGTGATCATGATGGTAGCAAGCTTTTTCATGGTTCAATTTCTCCTCTTTTCTTCACTAGGACTCGTGATGCTTTAGATACAAGATCATCCATACCAGTCCTTAAGGTAAGAAAGTGTGTCTTCAGCGGCAGGATATTATGTCATCACGCGTCAACAGTCGATACCGCCGCGTGAACGGTGGTTGAAGGAGCCTCTGTTCTTGCGCATTCTCTGCGTCCCGACGCCGTTGACCATGACCCATACCCATGACAACCTCACTTTTAAATACACCGAATTGGAACGCTGCTTTTCTTCTCTTCAGTGCTATAGTGTGGGAATCGAAAACCGACGAATCCCCGTCAGGAGATCGGAGGTCCAAATAAAATGCCTCTAAGGCATCCGCGACAAATGCATCATCGAACCCAAAAAAGCGCCGCAAGGCGCTTTTCGTATTTTTGGGGTTATTATTCGCGGATAGAAATAGTGAAAGAGGATTCAATTGAAGATAGGACGGAATAACCCCTGTCCCTGCGGCAGTGGGAAGAAATACAAGAAATGTTGCCTCCAAATCAATAAAAGAGAAACCTTGAACCCCTGGACGACCACCTACACATCCAGCATCCTGGCCAAAATCCCCGTGGGACGGTCCGAAAAAGGCTTGTCCGATGTTCTTCTTTGGTACCCCGATGCGGTTCGCGAAATGTCGACCCGATCCGTTATCGAACAATTGCAGCGGTTGGGAGTGGATTTCCATGAAGAAGCCTTTATCTCCGCGTGTCAATCCCATGATTCGGCTTGGGATATCGGCAAAGACTGGGTGAAGGCTGCTCCGTCCGGTTCTTTGACCAATCGAGACAAGGATTTCGTTGCTCTGGCCGCCTGCATCCTGTGGGAAAGGCTTTCGGCGGAAAAACCCTCGGTCGAAATGTTGAGCGATTGGGTGTCCGACGGATTTATGGAAGAGGATCCCGAAGATTCGCTCGAGCCCTGGAAACGCGTATGGGACGCCGTTCACAGCCACGGTTTGTTCGCGGATCAAACCAGGATCGAGGACTGCAAAGGGCTGTTCGGCTTTTACAAACCCCATGCCTGGGTGGAAGAATTGGATGACACCTTGAAGCTCGTGGTCGATGAGGACGAAGAACTTGCTCGTTGGAGCTTGTGTTTCGTCGACGAGTTCCACCGGACCTTCCCCGACAGCGAAGCCTGTGATTGGTTGCGCTATTCGCGGATCCTATTTCTTTGGACCGCCGGTCGTCAAGAAGAAGCGGAACAATGGGCTGAGAAACTGATATCCGCGGACCCCGGAAATGTGGAAGGTTACAGGGAACTGGTATCCGCCTTGACCGACGGTCGTGAGCATAACGGCATGTTGCCTGATCTTGAACGAGCGCAGCACTTCCTTGAATTGGGATTGCGAACGCTGAAAGACCGGGAAGAAAAAGAGGAATTGCAATATCTCAAAAGAACGTTGAACGGACAGATGCTGTTGGACGTTGACGGCTTTTATAAAGAGCCCGGGCAATACCCCCGGGAAGTGGTCGATGCCTATGGACCCTACCTACACCCCTACGCCCTGGCCAAAGTCTTCGAGGACAGCCTCGCCTACTCCAAGCGAGTCCCAGAGGAACGAGAGATCTGGACGCCCTCGCGCGTAAGAAAGTTAACGACGGACGCCATTCTGGCCAGGTTGGAGGAAATCGGCAAAATATCGATCACGCGGGATACATTTATCCGGGATAGCGAGGGGCGCCGCTCCGCCTGGTCCGTCGGTCGTGACTGGGTCGAGGCTTGCGAGGAATCTTTATCCGCAAGCGATCAGGATTTTTTGAGTCTGGCCGCCTGTATTTTGTGGGAGCGATTCCTGCCCGATCAAACATCGTTGGAGATGTTTCACGATGCCGTTGAATTGGAATACGACCCGGATTTAGAAGACGACTTCAGCGATTGGGATACGGAACCCGACTCCGGCGATTCGGAAAATGTGGAGGAGTTACTGCGCGTTTGGGAAAGGGTGTGGGACGATCTCAAGCACCGCTTTCACGTGCCCGGTATTACTGATGTGAATGATTTGGACCGGCACTACCAGATGAATTTGGAATTGGACGCTTGGGCTGAGAAATATAGTCATGTTTTGCAGATTAAGGCTCTTTCGGACGAAGAAATCGCGGAAAAGGCGTTGGCTTTTCATCGGGAATTTTCGGTGTTATACCCTGACAGTGAAGCCGGCTTTTCGCTTCAGGCCTCGATCGCCTGGTGTCTTGCCATAACCCGACGCCTGGAAGAAGCCGAGCAAACCGCTCGTGCATTTCAAGAGGCGCACCCCGATCTGGCCGTGGGTTACGTTCAATTGTTCCAAGTCTATGCATTGGGTTACATCAAAAACGGCTTACCCCCGGACCAAAAGGCATTGACGGCAGTTCTGGAGGAGGGAATGAATAATCTCGAGGACGAGGATGAGTGTTTCGAATTCACGGAAGATATCAGCCGCCTGATGGAGTTCTTAGAGGATTTATTGGGGGAACTCCAGGAAAAGCTGGAACAGGTAAAGGGATAGGCGCAACATGTTCGGTCGGCGCTGCTTTTCAACCCTGCAAAAGCAGCGCCTCCTACCTCGTTCAAGAACAAGGAGAAACGGGTCAGCCGTTCCAGACCATCAAGTAATACAAACCGTGCTCCCCGGTCTTCACGAAACCCAGCCGTTGGTAGAGGTGCATGGCCGGGTTGTTGCGCTCCACGTGGATGCCCACCGGCTTGCCCGCCCGATCGGCCTCATCCAGGATCTCTTTCATCAGGGCGCCGCCCAAGCCCTTGCCGCGGTATTCCGGTAACAGCGCGATGTCGATGATGCGGTGTTCCTCTTCCCGCCGGTCCAGGTAGAGGCGGCCGATGGATTTGCCTTCCAACTCGACGATGCTGTACTGGGCGTCGGGAAATTCCTGCTTGTAGTAGGTGTCCTGGAAATGGAATTGCTGATCCAGGAAGGTTTTTACCTGCTCCGCCGGCCAGCCGCTGATCGACATCTCCTCCTCACGGGTGGAGGCATAGACCTCGCGAAGAAAATCCAGGTCATCGGGCTTTACGGGGCGCAACGTGGTTCGGGGGTTGCTCATCGATCGATCCCTCCATGTTGTCTCGGCCTAACCTTAATCCAGCCCACCGCCAAAGTCAATTCCTCAAAAGAGCGACCCCTCCGGGCCCCGTTCCGCCGGCATTCGGGCCTACCTAAATCAATGCCGGCATTCGATCCAAAATCAAAATGTCTTGAATGGCACCGGGCAGGAAGCGGTCAACTATTTCTCAAGGCTTTGCGGATGGTATGAATCTGCTCATTTTGCTAGCGCTAGCCGATTCTAGGTTTCCGCTTCATCACTTCCTTGGAGTCGGAATTCCACATGGGCCCGCCGTAGGGTATTCTGGCCCGGGCCACCCTCCGTGAAGACCTTCTCAGGTCACGGTTTGTCGCCCTGGTATCATCGGGCCTCTCATCCGAGTATCAGGCCATGATTCGTGTTATGCTGATATCATTCTTGGTGAACACAGAGCCACGGGAAATGAAGTAAGCAGGCGTGGGAACCACCTACTCCCTGGATTATCCGGTCACCGCCGGTGCGTTCGAGACGACGGCGCAGGGACGCAGAGATGCGATTGTATTCAAGCTGAATCCCGATGGTCGAATGGGAAATACGTGTCGTGTCCCCTTACTGGTATCAGAATGTCCCATTTGGGGCGAAGCATTTTTGTACCATCTGCTCAGGTCCTTCTGGGACCTAGGAGGAATCAAAAATGCCGAAAAAAAAGTTACATCTCGAGGACCTCAGGGTGAGCAGCTTTATCACGATGTTGGATGCCGATCGCCAAAAAAGGATAGGTGGTGGCCCGGCACCCCAAGATTCAACCACCGAGGAAGGGGGAGGGAGCTGCGGCGGCATGGATAGTTGCCCTACCTGCCCCCGTGAGGACTGTCCCTGACCCACTGGGCGGCATATTCCGAGGGGTTCTTGCCGAAAGTCTCGCGAAACAAAGTGGAAAAATATTGTGGTTTGTTGAAGCCGACCGCGTAGGCAACCTCGGCCACGTTGCCGGCCCTTTCTTTTAAGAGCTGTGCCGCCCGCTCCAAGCGGATCTGCCGGATAAACACGGCGGGCGTCTTGTTCGTGAGCGCCTTGAGCTTGCGTTGCAGCTGCCTTCGGCTGAACCCCAGCTCCTCGGCGAGCTCGTAGACGCCGAACCGGCTGTCGCCCATATAGCGCTCCAAGGTAGCGACCGCCTTCTGCAGAAAGACCTGATCCGCCGAGGTGATGGCGATCTCCGTAGGTTTCAGGATCATTTCCCGGCTGAACCGTTCTCTCAGCCGGCGCCGGCTCTCGATCAGATTGTGGATCCGCATCAGCAGCACCCGAGCGTTAAAGGGTTTGACCAGGTAGTCGTCGGCACCCGTTTCCAAACCGGTGATATTGCTTTTCGTCGTAGCCTTGGCCGTTAACAGGACCACCGGGATATGGCTGGTCTTCTCATCGGTCTTCAACCTTCGGCAAAGCGCGAAGCCATCCATACCCGGCATCCTGACATCGCTGAGCACCAGGTCGGGCACCAGCTCCAGCGCCATCATCAGGCCCGTTTCCCCGTTATCGGCTTCGATAACGCGATAGACCGATTCCAGGTGCTCGCGAAGATAGGCACGTACCTCGGCGTGGTCTTCGACGACCAGGACGACCGCGCTTTCCTCGGGATTGTCCCAGGGCGAGCCCCGCTCCGGGGTCGGCAATGCTTCCTCGAAATAGACGCGGGTGTCTGCCGGTGAGGGTCTTGGCGGTGCCTCATCCGCGGTGATTCCGGGCTCGAGGAACGCATCGCTTGCCAAATGCGCCTTCCCTTTTGGCAGGCGGACGACGATCTCACAGCCGAAACCGGGCTCGCTGTCGATCTCGATTTCTCCTCCATGGAGCAGGACCAGCTCCTTGGCGAGAGCGAGACCGACGCCGCTGCCCGACACCGAATCGGTGGCCGGGCCCTGGGCCTGGTAGAACCTGTCGAAGACAAAGGGAAGCTGGTCGGCGGGAATGCCCGGTCCGGTGTCTTTGACGGTAACGCTCAAAAAATCAGGGTCGCCGCTGTCGACGCGCACGAGGATCTTACCACCTTCCGGGGTGAACTTGACGCTGTTGGTGAGCAAGTTGCCAAGGACCTTTTCCAACTTGTCGGGATCGAAATACAAGGGTGCTTCCCGGCAATCGGCTTGAAAGACGATCGTGATGTCTTTGCGTTCCGCCGAAGAAAGGAAGGCATGCGTCCATTCCTTGAGAAAGACGGTGGCGTTTTCCCTGCGGGCGCGGAGTTTCATGCGGCCCGCTTCCAGCTTGGAGATATCCAACAGCTCGTCGATGAGTTTCTTGAGCCGGTGGATATTGCGCCGGACCATTTCGAGCTTCCCACGCTGTTTTCCCTGCGCGTGTCCATCTGAAAGCAGGTCCTCGACCGGGCCCAGAGCCAGTGTGAGCGGGGTGCGGATCTCGTGGGAGATGTTGGTGAAGAAGCGCGTCTTGAGCTCGTCCATTTGGTGGAGCTTCTCTGCCTGGGAGACGAGCTGCTCCTGCTTGTCCAGGATTTCTCGGTTCTTTTCCTCCAGCGCCCGCGTCCGTTCCTTGACCTTCCTGTCCAGACGCTCGCCGATCGAGCGCTCATAGGCTAATTTTTTGTGGTGGGACCACAGGTAGGCGCAAACCAGGGAAACCGCGGCGAGACCATAGAGCGTATAGGCCCACCAGCTTCGCCATGGAGGCGGCAGGAGGCTCAGGCGAACCGATACGCCTTGCTCGTTCCAGACGCCGTCCCGGTTGCTTCCCTTTACCCGAAAAACGTAATCGCCGGGATCCAGGTTGGTATAGGTGGCAAAGCGTCGCGAGGCATCGGTGAGCTGCCAGCGCTCATCCATACCTTCCAACTTGTAGCCATAGCGGTTCTTTTCAGGATTGGCATAATCCAGGGCGGCAAACTCGAAGGAAAAGGACTTGTCCTCGTAGGCGAGCCTGATCTCTGCCCCATCCTCGATAGGCAGCTGTAAGGGAGAAAGAAGGTCTTCGCTTGCCGCAGGCTCGTTGAAAAGTAGAAACCCCGTGATGACCACCGGAGGCGGCATGGCGTTGTCGGTGATCTGGTCGGGGTCGAATGCGTTCAGGCCGTTTACGCCGCCGAAAAAAAGCTTCCCGTCGGCATTTCTGAAATAAGCACCGAACTGGAACTGGTTTTTTTGTAACCCATCTGCAGCATAGTAGGTTTTGAAGATCTCCCGCTCGGGATCGAAGCGGGCCAACCCGCCGTTTGTGCTCACCCAGAGAAAACCCTGGCGATCCTCGAGAATGCCGTAAACCACATCATTGGGCAGCCCGTCCTTGCGCCAATACTGAACAAAGGAATCATCACCCTGGTTGTACCTGTTCAGACCGCCGTCGGCCCCGACCCAGAGCACACCGGATCGGGATTCATGGATGGTCAGGACTCGTCGATGACTCAAGCTATGCGGGTCGGTATGATCCGGGCGGTAGCGAACGAAGCGGCCCGGCTGAGCGGGGTCGAGCTTGCTCAGGCCGCCATAGGTACCGATCCAAATCAGGCCGTTTCGGTCCTCGAGGAGACAGGTCACCTTGTCGTGACTCAAGCTGAACGGATTGCCCTCTTCATGGCGGGCATGCACGAACTTTCCGGTTTCTCGGTCGAAGCGGTCGAGACCTCCCCCGGCGGTGCCGATCCACAGCGTGCTGCTGCGATCCTGCATGATGCTGACCACCACGTCATGGCTCAAGCTACCAGGATCGCCGGCCGTGCTATGGAAGGAGGTAAAGCGCCCATTTCCCCCTGTGGCCCCATCCCGCTCCAGTCTGTTCAAGCCTTCGTCGGTGCCGAACCACAGAGGGCCCTGCCTGTCTTCAAAAATGGTCCAAACCCGGTCGTTGCTCAAGCTGTCGGACTTATCCGGATCATGCCGGTAATGGGATACCAACTCCTTGTCCCGACCGAATTGCAGCAATCCTTCGGGCGTGCCGATCCAGAGCATGCCGGTGCTGTCTTCCCGGATCGACATCACATCGAGCGGCAGATAACCGGAGGCTTTGCCGAAAAGTCGGTAATGGCCGAAGCGCATGCCGGCCCGGTTGAGCTTGTTCAAGCCCATTTGTCTGGTTGCAAACCACAACGTACCGCCGCGATCCTCGTATATGGCGGTAACGTAACGGTAGCTCAAGCTGTAGGGGTTTTTCCAATCGGGTCTATGGGTCTCGCAACGACTCCGCTCGGGATCGAGCATGGCGATCCCGTCTTTGCGGGTGCCCAGCCAAAGATACCCGTATCGGTCTTCCCAAATGGCGCGAATATCGCGATCGCCCGGGTCATCGACAGCGCCGGTCTCGAGGCGGAAGCGGCTCAATTGACCGCCTTCGGGGTTCAGGAAAAGCAAGCCGTTTTCCGTGCCGACCCACAGGATACCCTTGTGGTCCTGATGGATCGCCCAAACCCGATTATGGCCCGATCGACCGGTTTCTTTTCCACCGAGGCGGTAATGGACAATGCGGCCGGGAGAGTCGGGGTCCAGCCTGTTCAAGCCTCCCCCATAGGTGCCGATCCAGAGATCGCCCAATCGATCCACGAACAGGGCGAGAATGGCAGGGCTCAGGCTGCCGGCGTCGTTGGGATCGTGTCGATAGCGCGTGAAGCGTCCCGATGCGTCGGGCTCCAGCATGGCGAGTCCGTTCGAGGTGCCAACCCAAAGACGACCTTTTCTGTCAAGGCAAAGCGATTGGACGACATCGTGGCTCAGGCTTTGGGGATTGTTCGGATCGTGCCTGAAATGCAAAAAACGCTCGGAGGCGGGATCGAATCGATTCAATCCACCGCCGATGGTGCCGAGCCAGAGCATACCGTCGCGATCCTCGAGGATACAAGAAACCGAGCTCTCGGAGAGGGAAGCCGCGTCACGGGGATCATGCAAAAAGACCTTGAATTGGTAGCCGTTGAAGCGGTTTAGACCGTCGGTGGTGCCGAACCAAAGAAACCCCCGGCGATCCTGGTAGATGCAGGCGACATTACCGACGGACAATCCCTCCTCGGTAGAATAACGCTCGAAGTGGAGGCTTTGACGCAGTATCTTCCCTTGCGCCCGGAGCTGCGCCGGAAGGAGCAGCCAAGCGATCAGCATGCTTCCAGAAAAGAATTTCAGAATAGCCGGTGGAAACGGTCTTAGCAAAAGGAGAACCATGAAAGTTGCCTTTCAGCTAGCTTCTTTCCAGGCTATTTAATAACAGATTAGAGCAGCTTATCAATATTAAATCTGTAATCACTATTTCTGGGAATACAAAAAAATCACGATAAAGTAAGCGCCGGTCGACAGCCTATCTACTCGTCCCGTAGGGACGCGACCAGGATCCTGCTGCCAAAAGCACGCCAGGAACCGCGATTCCCACCTTCAGCGAGCTAAGGCTTGACTGAGGACCGCATACGGATCAGCCTTGCAGGGTCATGCCTTGATGGTCTGAGGCCTGCCTCCATCTGGCTTTTTTAAAGCGGCTGATCCTGACGAAAATTACCCTTTTCGGACGGAGCCCGGAGTGAAGCTGTGAGCCAGGGGAGTGGCCGACAGGAATCTTTACTCGCCGATAGTGCTCGAATCTCCCCGCTCCTAAAGGGCTACACCCACTACTCTGAGACGACGGCGAAGATCGTGGAAACGATAGCCGGTTACGCGTTTGAGCCCGATTAGGTGGGATTCAAAACCGTTGAGCCTAAAGCAGGAATTCTACCATTATCGGGACCCGGCCTTCTGGAACCCAAAATGAAAACCCTGGCTCTCCGGAAGCTACGCGCCAAGGTTAGTATGATGAGCCGGGAATTAAACCCAAAGCTATGTCGTTCCTTCGTGAACCCATCAACAGGTCCCCTGGATTTGGGCTCATCCAGCCGGGATCGATCCCGTTGAATTAACGAAGAAAGGTTGTCATCGAAAAATAAGAGTTGGTGCTCCTCGACTAGACCGAGGAACACCAACCCTTCGACTTTTTTAATATCAAGGTTCATATAGCGATAGGGCTATGGGAGTGACAAGGTTACCTTATCAATCCAGAATCGCTTGTTATCACTGCGGAAAATTCGGAAATCGGAACCCTTATTTTGGCGGTTTCCAAAATAGGCATCGTTGACATACCATGTGAAGGACTTCCAAGTACCGGATCCAGTCAAGCTCACGGTGACGCCGTTTTTGTACGCACTACTCACGGCATCGTATTCAAGCCGGAAATAACCCACACCTTGGTCAAAATACTCCATTGTGATACTCGCGTTAACCCCGCTTTCTTGATAGGCAGCAGTGTCATTGACGCGGAGATACAGATAGTGATGGTTGGCAATCTGATGGTTTCGACGGCAAAGCCTGTTGCCTTTCGTAATGGAATTCGTATTACCGTCACTTGGTTCTGGAGATGGGCGCGTGAGGCCGTTGGTGATATCCGATGACCCCAGATCGATGGTGAGGTTTGTCGCTCTCATGGTCAGGGCGCGCTCATCGAAAATCGCAACAGAGGCCATGCTGATGCCGACCTTCCTTAATTCAGAGAGCTGGTCCCGGAAATAAGTGGCTTCATCAGGCTCTTTGAGCGAGGTTTTGCCGGCAATAGGGCTACCGGTTCTTGACCAAATGACCGGAAGGAAATCCATTCCCCACAGGCGCGCCTCTTCTATTCCCGGGTGGATTTGGCTTTGTTTCCACGCCTTATAACCTTCTCTTGAGAATCCGCCCGTCAGTAGAGGTTTGATTGCATCCCAACTTCGATACACATTGTACCAATCACCATCGCTTTTGGAGTCTCCGGAAAGATTCCACCAACCACTCGGTACTTCGCCGATCACGTAATTATCGCCATAGATAGGATCATGCTTGAAGAAATCGAGGATATCCGCAGCCTCTGCAGGTGTGCCTGGTTTTCCCACCAGGCCAAAGCCACTAATCACCACCACTGCTTTTCCATTGTGTCGAAGGTAGTGAGGGTTATCGGTTAAACCGTTCTCGATAAGAATACGCCAATCTTGTTTGACCGTCGTCAACCAGTCGGTTATGTCGCGACCGGTTTTGACTGTATCACTGATATCGTATTCAATGGCAAAGACGCGTTGGTGTGCCTCAGCCTGGGCGATTACTCCCGTCAATAGGTCGTTATTCCTACCCGGGCCATTCAGGCCCATGAGAGGGCGATGTAGAAAGACGCCGTCGATGTTGCTGTCTTTCAGTGACTTGAAATCTGGTGCAACATGGTAACCAGAGATTTCAGAGCCGCCTCGATAGTCCCAAAGCAGCTTTCCATCCAGGGTGGACGGATCCGGTGGATCGCCATAGGAATAGAGAAGACTCGGGCACCCGATGATGAGCAGTACAAATGCAAAAAACCTTATGTTTCCAAACATGACATGCCTCCTGGCAATGATCGGTTTTGATCTTGTGTGGTTACTCTCCTGAACAAAAGAATGCGAATTCGAAGACCGCTTGCTTGCTTCTTACGAATGTGCACGAAAGCCAGGAAGAGTTTTTTAGGTGTTATGGGTTCATCCCATGAGTAACAGACCTTAAGGCATGAGATTCATCTTGGCTGGAAAAAATCATGTTGGTTGGCCATAAACACACCGCATTTTGGCCATGTCCGATATCGGGTGGGTCGACGGCCGTTTTCCGGGTATGGTGTTTATGACATCATGTTCTAAAAAGAAATTAAAAATGAGGACCCGGTCCAAAAACCTTGCCGGGAGATTCTTATGAATACGCCGCAATGATTCCGAATTATACGGCAGCTTCATCCCCTTGGTGCAGCAACGCCTGATTAATATCCTTAACCAGTAATTCCGTATTGTTATTGGCGATGCAGATGGCGAAGATACCTCAAGCCCTCTAATTGACCGAGCCCAATAATAATCCATCGGTGCACCGGAGTTCGTGGGGTAATCTGAACCGTGTTTCGGCCTACCCGCGACTATAGTTGAAAGTTACGGACAGCTTGAAGGTTGTATCGGCAGTTCTGAATATGATTCCCAGGGGATGTTTTTATGATGCGATGGTTGGTTTGGGTTTGCCTGGCCGCACCTTTTTTCGGTTTTTCCGCCGGTTCCGATGACGTCTCGGCAGCGGCGTTGACCCGCGCGTCCGATAATGTCATGGAGCCCCTGGTGCGTCGCTTCAGTACAGATTTGCATGACTTGAACGAGTTCTACGATATGCCTATGTCGTCGGTTTACCTGGAACGCCTTGGTCGTTTCATGGACGAATGGCGAGCCGTGTTGGACAAGGTAGATTTCGAGAGCCTTAATCAGTCAGGTCGTATCGACTGGATTCTCCTGCGCAATAAGTTAACCAACGAATCCCTTCGCCTGGCCGAGCGCGCCAAACGCGAGGAGGAGGTCAAAACCGTCATTCCCTTTGCGGTAACCATGGCCGCCCTGGAAGAGAACCGCCGGGTGATGAAACCCCTGGACCCCCGGCAAGCCGCCGAACATCTGGATACGATGAAGCGGCAACTGGACGAGGTATCCGCCGAGCTGGCCGACCGGTTGAAAAAGAGTGAGGATGAAATATCCAAACCCCTGGTTCGCCGCGCTCTGGTAACCCTCGGCCAATTGCGCGGCCCTTTCCGACAGTGGCAATCGTTTTATCAGGGTTACGATCCCGTGTTTACCTGGTGGACAGCAAAACCCCTGGCCGCGTTTCAGGAAAGTTTGAAGAAATACAGTCAGTTCCTGAGCACCAAAGTCCTGAAGCAAAAGCCCGGGCAGGCGCCGCCGATTGTGGGTGATCCTATCGGCAGCGAGGCCTTCCGCGATGAATTGAACTACCAGATGATCCCCTACACCCCCGAGGAGTTGATCGAGATCGGCTACAAGGAACTGGCCTGGTGTAAGGCCGAGATGAAAAAAGCCGCCGGGGAAATGGGTCTGGGTGAGGACTGGCAGGCCGCCATGGAAAAGACCAGGCAGGATCACGTGACCCCCGGACAACAGGATGAGTCGATCTACGCGATGGCTCTGGAGGCGGTCGATTTCCTGGAAAAAAACGAGCTGGTAACCATCCCCGCCCTGGCCAAAGAAATTTGGGAAGTCCGCATGATGTCGCTTCGGAGCCAGGATTTTACGCCTTTCTTCTATTATAGCGAGCGGCATATTGCCGTGGCCTATCCCACCGAAGAGATGGACCATGCCCGTAAGGAAATGAGCCTGCGCGCCAATAACAAACACTTCTCCCGAGCCGTGGTGCACCACGAATTAATTCCCGGACATCACCTGCAATACTACATGAACAGTCGTTACAACACCCACCGAAAACCGTTCAGAACCTCGTTCTGGGGCGAGGGTTGGGCGCTTTACTGGGAGATGTTGCTCTGGGATCTGAATTTCCAGAAATCGCCCATGAACAAGATGGGCATGCTGTTCTGGCGGGCCCATCGTTGCGCGCGGATCATCGTCTCGCTGAGCTTCCACCTGGAGCGTATGAAACCCGACGAAATGATAGATTTCCTGATTGACGAGGTCGGCCACGAACGCGACAGCGCAACGGCCGAGGTCCGGCGATTTGTGGAGTCGCCCCATTACGGGCCGCTGTATCAATGCGCCTACATGGTGGGCGGCTTACAATTCAGGGCGTTGCATAAGGAACTGGTTCAGTCGGGCAAAATGACCGACCGCGAATTCCACGACGCGATTCTGCGAGAGGGCCGCATCCCTGTTGAAATGGTGCGTGCTCTACTTACCAACCAAAAGTTGACCAAAGACTTCACCACCCGCTGGCGGTTTTACGAGAAGTAAACGCTACTAATGCAACAGGCGTTCGCCTAAAAGGTCGTCGGCCAGGCGTCCTACCGCCGGGTGAACCGTACCGCCCGCGTTGACGTAGTGGTCCAAGATGGCCAGCACCTCGGTCTCGGGTCTTTCTGCTACCGTAATGACTTTCAGCAGTTCCATTTGAGTTTGGTAACCCGTGTGTTTGGACCAGTTCAAATAGATGGGTTCCTGGGTGGGCGGGTTGACCTCGCTGAAACTTTTCAACAGGAGGGACGCCTCGTGATCGGCCAGTTCCAGGCCGAAGGTTACCAGGGGGACCAGATCGCGGCCCGAACTGATCACCGCCAGTTCCCCGAGGAACAGTTTGGTTCTGGGATTCGTTTCGCGGCAGAACCACTGCAACAGGTTGGAGACAACCCGGCTGGACTCCAGGCTCATGAAGAATTGGTAGAGCAATTGAAAGTTGGTTTCGTTGAGGTTCTTCTCGATCAGAAGGTTTATCAGCGACGCCTCGGACAGTTTGCTTCTGACGGCCCGGATCACCTCCACATTGTCCGAGGTTTTGTGCAAGTTGATGAAGGCAATCAGTTTTTCCAGGATACGGGCGCCCTGTTCGATGCTGTTGACCACGATCGCCTGATCGATCAGATTGGCCAACGCTTCCATGACCGTACCCGTTCGATCACTCTCCGTGCCTCGGAAGCCGACCAGTTCCTTCAAGATGTCCTCGGCGCTTTGGTAGCGGGCGTCGGCGCGTTTCTCCAGGCACTTGAGGATGATGCGTTCCAGTGATTCGTCCAGGTCCTTGCGGTATTTGCGAATGGGTTTCGGTTTCTCCTGGATGTGCTTTTTGGCAATTTCGGTGAGGGTGCGACCTCCGAAGGGCGCCTTTCCCGCCAGCATTTCGTAGGCCAGCACGCCGAAACTGTAGAGATCGGAGCGGCCGTCCATTTCTTCACCGAGCAGTTGTTCCGGCGAGGCGTATTTGGGCGTACAGGCCACCTCGGTGGTTCCGCCGTAGCCGGAGCCGTCCTCGGTCTGCATGAGTGTCGCGATGCCGAAGTCCGCCACCAGAACCTTGTTGTCCTGGGTGATCATGATGTTATCCGGCTTGATATCGCGGTGGGTCACGCCCTTGTCGTGGGCAAAAGCCATGGCCTCCAGAATTTTTTCCAAGATCTCCACGTATTTTTCCACCGGTTCCCGACCGTGATTGCCCATCCAATTGGTCAAGGTTTCGCCCTGTACGTGTTGCATGGTGAAGTAGATCAGCCGTTGGGGATGATCCTTCAAGATATGGTCGGGGAAGGCCAATACGTTTTTGTAATCACGCGGCAGCAGTTCGCCCACCTCGTAGACGAAAACGATATTGGGATGATGAAACTGGGCGGCGATCTGCGCCTCGTTGAGGAAATTGCGACGCGCCTTGTCCTGCCTGGTGTAATGGGGACTGAGCACCTTCATGGCCACGTTGCGCTTCAACATATTGTCCCTGACCAGGTAGACGGAAGCAAAGCTACCGCGGCCCAGGCTGCTCTCGAAGTTATAACGCGTACCTTTGACCAGGCTGGAGTCATGGGAGAACACCATGGTGGAGGAGTATTCCTCTTCCCCGGTGGGATCGTGGTCTTCGGCTGATGCGGGTAGACCGGACAGGCCGTGCTCCGCATAAGCCTGTTGCAGCTTTTGGAACAGGTCATCGTAGTCGTCGGGCGCGTCGGTAATGCGCAGGTTCAGCTTCAGATTACCGGGAACCAGGGTATCGCGAATCATCTCGCGGCGGATTTCCATCACGCTCAGTTCGATCTGACCGCCCTGGGGATTGCGCAGGCGCAGGCGGAAGGTATCGTCCTGCGGGATGTCCTGGAACGCCAGCAGCAGCACGCTGTTGTGGGTCAACCAGATGGACTTGCAGAAGAAAGGTTTCTTGTCCGCGACCAGATTCATGGGGATTTCACAGGGGATGAGGCGGTCGCGCCCGCTGTCACTACCGAGGTTCGTTTTTTCGATGTTCACGGTCGCATCGGGATCGGACGTGACCCGATCGCGGTAGTAGCTGACCAGCACCCGTTTGAATTCACGACGGGAGGAAAGGTGGTGACGCACCTTGGCCAGCATGACGTCGTTGTCCAGCGGCAGGCGAATGACATCGTTGATGCCCGCACCGTAACCGCGCAGCAACAGGTCGCGTTCGCTGTCTTCCAGCAGCAATGCGATAGGCAGTTCCAACTTGCTGTACGACGCGCGGACCTTGCGCACCAGATCGAAAGTACGGCCGTTGATATCGGGCAGGTCCGGATTCAGCAAAACCAGGTCCATGGAGATGTTCTTGAGGTTCCAGATCAGCTCGCGCGCGGTGGTGACACCCGCCGTGGCCGCGCCCGTTTCGCGCTTGATCAATTCAACCATTTGTTTGCGTCGGGTTTCGTCCCGCTCTGCGATAACAATCATCCCTGTCCAACCCGGAGGTTTTGGATGGATGCCGCTATGACCTTGTGCGCAACCCTGCTACGGCTTTTCTGCTTTTTTGGTCGATACACAGGCCACATCCTACAACCTAAAATTTTGCGTTTCTTGAACTTTCCGGCATTAGGAGCTGTGGTCCGAGGCAGAGGGTACCATACATCCATTATGCCCCGATTTGGTCTAGCCAGCATAACAGCATTCGAACCAGAAATCCAGGGACCGAACAAAAAAACAAGCACCGGCGCAACGCCGTGATTCGTTCGCTATTTGCGAATTATTCCCCCTACAAGGCAACCTTTCCGCTTTGCAGCATGGTCGTCACCTCTTCCGCGGTCATGGGTTTTGCCAATTGATATCCCTGACCGTACTCGCAGCCCAATTCTCGCACCGCGTCGATCAGTTCCCTGCTTTCCAAACCCTCGGCGATGACCTGCATCTCCAGGGTGCGCGCCAGGGCGTGAATGGTGCGTATGATCTCCAGGTTTTCCTGAATATCCAACATACGGGTCACGAAGGAACGGTCGATCTTGATGGTGTCCATGGGGAATTTGTGCAGGTAGCTCAGGGAAGAGTAGCGGGTGCCGAAATCGTCCAACAGCAGGTGGACGCCCAGGTTTTTGAGGTGGTTGAAGGTGTCGTCCACCAGGCTGGTTTTGTCCAGCAGGGCCGCTTCGTCAACCTCCAGGCGCAGTTGACCCGGCGGCAAGCCCGCCTTGGAAATCAGTTCTTGAAGGCGTTCGGTAAAATTGCCCTGGGAGAAGTGTTTCCCTGAGAAATTCACGTGCAACACCGGCGAGCGGCCCTCGGGGAACAAGCTCAGCCAGACTTTCATCTGCCTTGCCGCGGTTTCCAGGACTGCCCAGTCCAAGGAGATGATGACGCCGGTTTCGCGGGCCAGTTCGATAAAAGCGCCGGGCTTCAACAAGCCTCGGTTGGGGTGCTGCCAACGCACCAATGCTTCGAAGCCGGTGATTTGGCGCGTTTCCAAATGCACGATGGGTTGATAATGCACTACCAACTCTTGTTTCTCCACCGCGCGGTGCAGGTAACTTTCTATTTCCAGTTGCTCCACCGCGTGCCGGTGCATGCTTTCATCGAAAGTTTCGATGCGTTGGCGCCCGCTTTCCTTGGCGCGGTACATGGCCGAATCCGCATCTCGCAACAGGTCTTCGGGTTTGGTATAACGTTCGTGGCTGTAGGCAATACCTATGCTGGTGGAAGTAAACACTTCCTGTTCGCCTAGCACGAAGGGTTCGGTGATTCGTTCAAGAATGCGCTCGGCAATGATTCGCGCATCTCCCGGTTCAGCCAGGCTCTCCAAAAGGATCGCGAACTCGTCACCGCCCAGACGGGCCACGGTATCGCTTTCCCGCATACACGCCAGGATGCGCTTACTGACCTCTTTCAATAATTCGTCACCGACCAGATGGCCGAGACTGTCGTTGACGATCTTGAAGCGGTCCAGGTCCAGGAACAGCACCGCGAAGTGGAAGTTCGGGTTGCGGTTCATCATCTTGAGGGCGTGGATCAGGCGATCCTTGAAGAGGTTGCGGTTGGGCAGGCCGGTCAGGGCGTCGTGCAAAGCGTCGTGGATCAGGCGGCGCTCGATACGCTTGCGTTCCGCGATTTGGGATTCCAAGATGCGGTTGGCCTCGTAGAGTTCTTGGGTGCGTTCCTGAACGCGGCGCTCCAGTTCGCTATAGGCCTGATGCAGACTGTCTACGGCCTGTTTCCGTTGCAGGGCCGCCGCGATGTGATGCGACACAAAGGTCAGCAACTCCAGGTCGCGGGTCCGGTAGGTATGCTCCGGGGTATAGCTTTGGACGGCCAATACACCCAGGATCTGATCGCCGCTACGCAAGGGTACGCCCATCCAGTTTTCCATCAGTGAACCGCTACGCACAATCTCGCCCGATTCCTCCAGCCGGTCGCGGGCCTCTCGATCCAGCAGTACCGGGTCGCCGTGGCGTATGACGTATTCGGTCAATCCCCGACCGGCGCGGCGCGGCTTGGGCGTATCGTCGAACTCGTCGACCCGGTAGGGAAACAGCAACAAGCCGGTTTCGCGCTGAATGCCGGCGATATAGAAGTTACGGGCGTAGATCAGTTCACCCACGATAGCGTGCAGCTTGCTGTAGAACTCGTCCATGTTTTGCGCGGTGTTGGTCAACTCGGCAATGCGAAAGAGCGCGGCCTGTAACTTCTCGGCCCGTTGACGCTCCTTGATCTCCTGTTGCAGGCTTTGGTTGACCTGGGTCAGTTCCCGCGTGCGTTCCTCCACGGCGCGTTCCAGGTCCTCGCGGCTCTGCTTCCGTTCCAGCGCGGTGGAAATGTGTTGCGAGACAAAGGTCAGCAGCTCCAGATCCTTGCGGCTGTATTGCCACTCGTCGGCGTAACTCTGGACTACGATCGCGCCCACCACGCGGCGTTCGCGCATCAGCGGTGCGCCCAGCCACATATGCGGCGGCTTTCCCACCACGTCCAGTTCGCCTTTTTTCACCAGGCGGTCCAAATCGGCTCGGGTGATCAGCTTACTCTTGCCTTGACGCATCAGCCAGGCGGTCATACCCCGCGAGACCTTTTCGAAAGGCAATTTGTCGGGTCTGGAGGTGTCCACCGAATCCACAAAATAAGGAAAGCCGAACATGCCCGTTTCCAGGTCGTGCAGCGCCACATAGAAGTTGCGCGCGTACATCAGGTTGCCCACGATGCGGTGAATGGCGCTGTAAAAATGGTCCATGTCCTCAGCCGAGCCCGCCAGTTCCGCGATTTCGTAGAGCGCCCCTTGTAATTTTTCAGACTCACGGTACTCGGAGGTCAGGCGTTCCAATCGCGGCACCAGCTTTCTAATACTGGCCAGTTCCGCGATGAGCTCGTTCTTCGATTTATCGGCATCGGCAACGGCTACCATCGAGACCTCTGGTTTTTGTGCATTCGGGTGACCCTGACTGTCAGCGCCCCCGTATCAAAAACAAACGGAACGCTAACATTCTATGTTGCTTTTCGGGTCGAAATAGATGCGGCTTGAGTGTGTCCCCCTGGCTTTAGTCAATTTTTCGGGGATTGACGGTCCTTGGAGCGGTGCTTTTCAGGTTATTTTAGAGCGACGAAAAAGGGAGCGACCGACCATTAACAGGCCCGAACCGGCGCCGATCAGCAAAATAGGCCACCATCTGGTCTCCAGCCATTGGTAGTGACCGGTTAGATAGTAGAGCGCCGCCGCGCTGTTGAACAAGCCGGCATAGTAGAAGCCGCGCCGTTGCAATCTGCCGCTGATCAATAGGATCCCCAAGGACAAGGCCAGGTAGAACCAGTGGTAGAACACCCCGTATAAATCTTTCGCGACTAAAAGACCTAACGGCTCTAGAATCAGGAAGGGGCTTATCTGGGTCAGCCACCCGGCAGGTTGTTGTACCAGCTTGGAAGGCAAATCCCGGGCTTTACGCGCTACCCAATAGATAAGGATACCGGTCAGGACCATGGCCAATACCGTGTCGAAGAAAAGAGGGTCGTAACCCTCCGGCGCATCGGCCGGCATGGTTGAACTCAGGTTCAGGTAACTCAGCGCCTTCCCGTTCAGGCTCAGTAATTCGGGGATCAAGACGATCCAGAGCGCGGCCAGGACATAAGCCGGTTTGGCCAGATAACGGCGGCCGTCGCGCTCGGCCAGAGCCCCCAATAAAGCACAGAAAACCAGCGGCGGCAGGAGGTGACGGGCGACCACATGCCAGGCGCCCTCTTCGACCATGGGTCTCAGACCCAGGCTTAGTGAAAGACACAGGGAAAGGCAGACCATGGATAGAGCCGCGGTAGTGCTCAAGGCCACGGTTTGGGTTCGCTCCGCACGATAAAGGGCCCACAGGGTCACTACGAGAAATCCGATTTGTAATCGGGGGTTGGTAAACCCCTGGTCGGTGAAGAGCTGCCATTCTTCCGGGCCGGATGCGGCGAAGAGACCCAGATCGGTCAACAGTGAAAGCGTCAGCATGGGCAGCACCAGAATGCCGGCCAGATCGAAGGCCACGGCAACGGGCTTGCGCGTCAGGCGACCGCCGACGGCCGTTCCGGCAAACACCAAAGCCAGGACGGTAACCGGATAAACCGGGCTTTCCGGTGGAAAGTCCATAAAGTGCTTGGCATAGAACAAACCGCCCGCGCCGAAGGCCAGCACCAACACGCCCAGGTAAAGCACGATCTGGTGCCAGGTCAATCTTCGGTTTTCGGGGATCCAGTCCTCCTGACTTTTGGTCAATCGGGTATAGGCTTGCTGAAGGTCGGCGGCTTCATCGGCGTAGACCAGGCCCGCCTCGCGCCAATGTTCCAGCGCGTCCAGATGGCTCTGAACCCGCGTTTCCAGGGTCGCGGTCAGATAGCGTGGTTGCGCCTTGACCGGCAATCCGCGGCGGTAACGCTCCAGATCCGCGGCGAGGGCTTGCAGGTCGGCATAACGGTCGCCGGGCGCCGGTTCCAGGCAGGTCATGATCGCGGCTTGAAGCGGTTCGGGAACGGTGCTGTCAAGTTCACGGGGTAGGGGAGGGGCCTGAAAATGTTCCGGTTGGTTACTCCCTCGGCTGAATGCCGCGCGGCCGGACCAAAGTTCATAAAACACCGCGCCCAGGGCAAACAGGTCGGTGCGTCTATCGATGACCCCGTGGGTTTCAAACTGTTCGGGTGCGGCGTAGTCGGGCGTGCCGCGTCCGTGATCGGGCTCGCCCGCGTATTGAGCCAGGCCGAAATCCAAGAGATGTGGGCGCAGGTTGCGGTCCAACTTGATCTGAGCGGGTTTGATATCGCGGTGCAGCAATCCCACGTTATGCGCCGCGCTCAGGGCGCGCAGCAGGTCGTCCATAATTTGCAGTTTCTGCGCGGGGCTTAGAGACGGCGCTGTTTCCATGAGGTCGAAGCCGTCAACGAAGGCGGTGACCACGGCAGCATGTTCGGGAAAAACGCCGTACACGGCCGTAACGGCAGGATCATCCAGGCTCGCCAGCATCCTGGCCTCGCGCATTATGGCCGCGGCGCCGGATTCGTCCAAGGCGTGCAATACCTTCACGGCTACGGTGCGGTTCAGGCTTTCATCATGAGCCTTGAAAACACGGCCGGAACCGCCTGAACCGATTTCCTCGATCAGCCGAAAACCGGGCGGCAGGGTAGGGGAGGGTAGAGGTTCGGTCTGAAGCACCGGGTCGGGCGGCGCTTCCAGCAGGTCGTCTATCCGATGGTAGCGCTTGACGGCCTCGGTCAGGGCGGCCAGTTCCTCGGGCGGTGCGATCGAGGCCGGTTCCGGACGTTCGCCGGTGGTCAGATATTGCTGGATATAGCGTTCCAGGTGATTCATGGCTCCATGCTCCGGGTGAGGGCCGCCATGGCGCGTGTGAACAACATGCGGGCGGCGTCTTCCTTAAGATCCATGACGGCGCCGATCTCCGGAAACGAACGTTCCTCGAAGCGCCGGAGCAAAATTATTTCCCGATGCCTCGGTTTCAAAGCGGCCAGGGCGTGTTCCAAGCGGGATAATTTCTCGTCGATGATGATACGGCTGACCGCGGAGCGATGAGTATCGGCAATCTCCATGGAGACCTGGTCCGCCGAGGTGGTCAGGCGGGCATCGCGCTTTTGCTGAAGCAGGCCGGCGCGCAGGTCGCGAATGGTGTTGGAGGCGATGATCGCCAGCCAGGCGAAGAAGGAGCGCGAAGTGTCTTTTTCGAAATCGCCGATGTGCCGGAAGGCTTTCAGCAGGACCTCCTGAACAACGTCCTCGGGTTCGGTGTAGCGAGCCGTGGTCGCGTCCAGGCGCAGCCGGACCAGGGCCAGCAGACGGGCGCCGATGCGATCGTAGAGCAGGTCGACGGCATGGGGGACGCCGTCGCGGGCTTGTCTGAGTAATTGAGTGGTTCGGCCTCGGTCTTCCATGAGGCTCATCATAGCGTTACCGATGATTTCCGTCAGCGGGAAATGCGGTCTTGCAGTGCATGACCTGTCGGCTCAGTTCAAGTTCACCAGCAGCAACCCGGCTGCAACGGCCAGACAGAGCGGGGAAAAAAGTCGTGTATCCCAGCGAGCGAACCGTGTGTCGCGCTCCTTTTTAAAGAAGCCGATAAACCGGAAATCACCCACGCTTCGAGCCAAAAATACAGCAAGCATGACCCAGGTTCCGACGGCCGTCAGAGGGGAGGGGAGAGGTAGGGTCAACAAGCCGGCGCGGGCGGATACCAGCAGCGCGGCGGCAAATAGGAGCGCGGCCACGATCGAGGTGGAGACGGGTCCGGGTTCAAACAGTTTTTCGCCGTCGCTTTCGGGGACCACGGCCCCGGTGCCGAAACTGCCGCCGAATGCCCAGTGGACATGCAATAAAGCCAGGAGGCTGAAAAGAAGAGCCAGAACTATCGCCGTAATCGTCACCATAAGCGGGCCTCCCGTACCGCTATCCTAGCAAATCGGATCGTGGAAAAACCCGATGAAAACAGGTAAAGAAAAAAATGGGCCGGCAAATGGTTCACCGGCCCAATGGTCGGGAGACCACATTCGAAACTGGTTATTCTTTGAGGTTGTGAATCACACGAACTAAGACATCGCGCCGCAGCTTCAAGTTGTCGCGGAAATCCTTGGAGTCGGTGCCCGCTATTTCCATACTCAGGTCGCTGACATAATTCTCAAGAGCCCCGGCCAATATCGACGCATCCTGGTAGGTGAGATTGAGCTGTAACATGCTTCACCTCCTGGTTCTCTTCTCTTCCCGTCAGGCAATTAGGTACCTACTATTTAATTTAGTGCGGTTACCGATCAATTTCAAGTTGCCCTCCCTCGGGGATTTTACCCGGTATCGCAATCGGCAATGTTCCCGACCGGCGTTTCCAATCGGTCAAGCGCCTTGAAAAGCCGGGTGACGGGGCGTTGGATGTGGTTAAATACTTCATTCCCAATGGGGACTCAGGGGGCGCCATGGATCAAATCGCAACCGTGCTGGTGCCGGTTTTCGGTATGGCAGTCATCGGTTTTCTCGCCGGCAAGATGAAATTGCTGGACGAAGCCGCCGGTCGCGGGCTCTCCCTGTTCGTCTTCAAGCTGGCCGTTCCCATCATGCTGTTCCGCACCCTGGGCCGGCTGGACCTGCCGGGGGTAGAATGGCGCGGCATGGCGGCCTATTACCTGTCCGCCCTGATGATGTTCTACCTGGCCGCCGAAACGGGTCGCCGTTTCCAGGGATTTTCCGTCAAGGAAGCGGGCGCTTACGGAATGGGCGCGGCTTTCTCCAATACCGTCCTCCTGGCCTGGCCCATCATTACCGGGCTTTACGGCGATGAGGGCACCTTGCCGATGATGCTCATCATCTCCTGCCACACCACCGTTCTCTTCGGTGTCGGCACCGTTATGGTGGAAGCCGGGCAGGGGAGGGGTTCTACACTTGCCGATACTCTGAGGCGCATCGGTAAGGGGTTGGCGACCAATCCCATCATCATCGGCCTGGTCTCCGGCGCGCTTTTCAACCTCTCCGGGCTTAGCTTGCCCGCGTGGCTGGATAAAATCGCCGAAATGTTTCAAACGGCGGCGGTACCCACGGCGCTTTTCACCATGGGCCTGTCTCTTAGCAGCTTCAAGCCGGCGGGTAATCTGGTGCATACCATTCAGTTAGCCGGCTGGAAACTGCTGCTGCACCCGCTGATCATGTGGATCACCGCGTCGCTGATCTTTCGGCTTTCCCCTATCTGGACCTCCGTAGCGGTCATCACGGCGGCCATGCCCACCGGGATCAACGCCTACCTGTTCGCGACCGGTTACAACACCAGGGAAGCAACCCTGGCCGCCGCGGTTCTCTTGAGCACCGGCCTGGCCATGATCACCATTCCGCTGCTTCTACTCATCATCTAAGCGGTTTGGGATCAATCGGTTTGATTTTGTTCGGCCAGGAATGCGACGAGCAGCTTGTTGAGGGCCTCGGGCTGATCCAGGGGCGTAGCGTGTCTGGAATTCGCGATGACTTCCAAGCGGGCATTGGGGATGATGTCCACAAAGCGTTGCTTTTCCTTGATAGGCGTGTAGTCCCTGTCACCGCTGATCATGAGTACGGGCGCCTGGATTCCCGAAACCCGGTCGGCCACGGTCCAATTGATCACGGCGCGGGTGGCTGCGATGTAAGCTTTTTTATCGTTGCCGGCAATGCGTTTCGCCAGTTCCCGCCTCAATTCCTTCTGATCCGATCTGGGGAACAGCAGTTTTCCCAAAAGCTTACCGAGAACGCGTAGGCCGAACAGGCGCAAAATGAAGAAGCGAAGGTTCAGGTTGAGCTTGTCGCGGAAGGTCCGCGTGACCACCTCGGGAATCGCATTGATGACAACCATCGACCTGACCAGCTCCGGCCGGTCCACGACCAACTGAAACGCCATAAACCCGCCCATGGAAAAGCCGATCAGGTGCACCGGCTCACCGATCTGCTTGTCGATAAAAGCGGCAATGTCGCCGGCCATCTGCTGAATGGTGTAGGGTCCCTCGGGTTTGTCCGACTGACCGTGACCGCGCGCATCGGTGCGGTAAACCTTGTGCCGAGGTTCCAGCGCGGGTATTTGCGGAGACCAATCCCGGCCGAGAGAGCCCAGGCCGTGCAGCAACACCACGGGCGGGCCGTCGCCCGAAACCTCGTAGTACAGCTTGATTTCGGGCAATTCTGCAAAGGGCATCGGGACCCTCCTCGGGGTGATTTCTTGCATTGTGAACGGGACAATACCCGGTGTCAATAAGACAAAGTCTTTATTTTCTGTGTAATCACACTATAATCACAGTCAGGTTGGGTTAATTTCTCTAGAGGTGAACGCTGTGAGCAATACCAAGTTCGAGGGCCTTTCGGTCCGCGCGATCGTGATTATCGTGATCATTCTAATGGCCCTCCTGTTCGGTCGAAAGGTGGTACGCACCATTCCCGCCGGTTATGTAGGCGTGCCCACCTTGTTCGGTTCGGTTCAGGACAAACCCTATAAGTCAGGGTTTCACGTGGTCAATCCCCTTTACAAATGGACACTTTACGATGTCCGCCAAAAAACACACGTCGAGAAGTCGATGGTCCCCACCCAGGACCAATTGCAAACCACCATCGATATAAGCGTTCAATGGCGTCTGATCAGCGCTTCCACCCCGAGCATCCTGGAAAACACGGGTGTGGCCGAACAAATGATCGATGTACACCTGGTGCCGAAGCTCCGTTCGGTGATCCGCGAGCAGGGCAAAAGCATCAAACGGGCCGAGGATTTCTTCCTCAACGAAACCCAGGAGCGCCTGCAATCCATCATCCAAACCGAATTGTCCATCTACCTGGAGCCCAAGGGCATGGAAATTCAGGCCGTTTTGATTCGCGATATCTCGCTGCCCGAGTTCATCACCCGGGCCATCGAGCAGAAAAAAGAACGCGAACAGGCGGTCGAGAAACAGAAAGCAGAGCTGGAACGCTACAAAACCGAGCAGGAACAACAAATCGCCATGGCCGTGGCCAAGCGCCGCGCTGCCGAGGAAGAAGCCGCTCAGGTAAAGGTGTTGGCCGATGCGCGCGCTTACGAAATCCAGAAGCTGAACGATGCCGTGGGCAGAAACCCCAGCTACATCAAATTACAGGCCATCGAGGCGCTGAAAGCCATTTCCAAGGACCCCGCTTCCAAGATCTACTTCATGGACGGCCAAAGCCCCAATCCGCTGCCCTTGCTACACCTGGGCGATCCCGAAAAGAAATAGGCGCCGGAAAAACGGGTGCCGTTCGGATCGACGATCCGCGGCATCCGCCTTTCATTGTCCGATGAAACCGGTTACAACTTACAGGACAGATCGATATTCAGGGCTTGCCAACCGCCTTCCTGGCGCAACGACTTTCCTAATTCGAACTCGAAGATGAAATCCCTGCTGGGCAGGTTGTTGACCGAAATATTTTCGGCCAGGTTCGAGTCGTGAAAGTAAACCGTTTTGTAGGGAGAGTCCGGGTGACGCGTGTCCGTCAACCAGAGTCCGGGAGCGGTCTTGTCCAAAAATCGCATGAAGCCGTAGCCCTGCTCCTGGTTGTACCAATAGCAGGTGCCCCGAACGCGCGAGCCCAAGGTGCCCCAAGAGGCATTGGGTTTGCCCTGTTCCGGGCGCGTGGGTATGAGATTGGGAATCAGGTATCCCGACATGAACATATCCACGCCGTAGCGAAGTTCGTTGGAAACGTTATCCAAAGCAACGGTTTCCACTCGGCAGCCTTTATTTTGCAAGGCCGTTACCACTTGAGTGAAATCGCCGTCGCCGGTGGCAATCAGAACTCGGTCCAGGTTTTCTGACTGCAATAGGGCATCTACGCCTAGGTCCAGGTCGGCATTGGCTTTTCCATAACGGTTGCCCATGTCGTCCTCATACCATTTGACGGTTTTTTTGATGACCTTGAAGCCGTAATCGCGCAGGGTCGAGTAGAAATTATTCACCCCTTCGCGGTAGTCATGATCGGTTTCGGCGCGTTCCGCATCGAAGCTGACATAAGCATTCAATCTTAACAGTTCGGCATGGTCACGGCTGGCAAACTCGCGCAGCACATCGTAGCGCATGCCGCGTCCGCCGTTGCGATACATATAGGCAACGTCTACGAACACGCCAACTTTGAGAGGAGACTTCCTGTTCCTCAAATCGCCTCGTTCACTTTGCATATCTATGTCTACTTTTTAATTGATGATGATAAGAAATCAACCCGACCGGCGGGCATTTTATCGAATTGTCAGGATGCTCATGCGAACATCAATTCCTTCCGAGATTCCGGGAGGCCGCAGTATATATGTCGCGGCCGGCAACCCATCATAACAGAAGGACATGAGTCTACGCCCACGGAATCGGGACCAAACTCATATTTTTTACACAATTGATGAAAACTACACGTTCGCGGTTGTTGCGGAGAGCGTTTTTCAATTCGTTGCGCCTGTCTTACACATGCCCGCTGCTTACCCGTACACCGGATGCCGGCCTCTTGATGCGAGTTCTCCGCCGGTCGCACTTCTTTTATCTTTACTCCGTTTCGGTGCGCTCGGGCCCCGCCGGCGCCGATTTGAAGCCGCGGCGGCGTCTTGTGGTAGGCAGGCCGCATCTTTTGGATTAAAATGCTCTCGGCGACCTTAAATTCCCTGTTTGGAGTTGGCACGGATGACCCATTCCTCTTTGAAACACCTGGAGCAACACGAAGACTTTATTTCCCGGCATATCGGACCACGCGAGCGCCATTTAAGTGAAATGCTGAAGACCATCGGTTACGATTCGATCGAAGCCCTGATCGATGACGCGGTTCCCGCGGACGTACGCGATGAAAAGCCCCTGGACCTACACGAGCCCTGGCACGAGGCCGAAACTCTTGAGCATATTCGCGAAATTGCCTCGCGCAACCAGGTCTACAAATCCTACATCGGCATGGGTTATACCGATTGCATTACCCCGGCGGTGATCTTGCGCAACGTTCTGGAAAATCCCGCCTGGTACACCGCGTACACGCCCTACCAGGCCGAAATTGCGCAGGGTCGCCTGGAAGCCCTGTTGAACTTTCAAACCATGGCCACCGATCTGACCGGTATGGAAATCGCCAACGCATCCATGTTGGATGAGGGCACCGCTGCCGCGGAAGCCATGGCCATGTGCTACGCCTTGACGCGCAAGAAGCGCAAGCAAAGCCATTCCTTCTGGGTGATGAACGACGTCTTCCCCCAGACGCGCGAGATTCTGGAAACCCGCGCCCATCCCCTGGGGATTCGGGTCGAGAGCGGCGCCCTGGCCGATTTCTCTCCTGAGGACGAACACTTCGGCATTCTCTTGCAAAATCCCGCCGGTCGCGGCGGCATTGCCGACCTGGAACCCGTCATCGAGCAGGCCAAAGCCGCCGGACTGATGGTGGTGGTTGCGGCCGACCTGTTGGGCCTCACGCTGCTCAAGCCGCCGGGGGAAATGGGCGCTGATGTGGTCGTGGGCAGCGCCCAGCGCTTCGGCGTGCCCATGGGTTACGGCGGACCCCACGCTGCCTTCTTCGCCACCCGCGAAAGTTACAAGCGCACGGTACCCGGCCGCATCGTCGGCGTCTCCGTGGACCGTCACGGCAAACCGGCCATGCGCCTTGCCCTGCAAACCCGCGAACAGCATATCCGGCGCGAAAAAGCCACTAGCAACATCTGCACCTCGCAGGTCCTTTTAGCCGTAATGGCGGGCATGTACGCGGTCTATCACGGACCCGAGCGATTGCGCAAAATTGCCCGCCGTGTCCACCGGCTCACCGCCACCCTGGCTCGCGGCCTGGAGATTCTGGGTCACGAAACCACCGCGAAGCATTTCTTCGACACCGTCAATGTGAAACTGAACGGTTCCGACGCTGCCGAGATTCGTCGCCGCGCCCTTGCCGCACACATCAACCTGCGCTACCTGGACGACGGCACCGTGGGGATTACACTCGATGAAACCACCCTGATAGAAGATGTCGACAAGTTGCTGCATGTGTTCTCGGGGGACGACGGTCACGACTTCCACATCCGCGAACTGGCCGATGAAGTGGAAGACCGCCTACCTGCCGGCCTGGTTCGCAAGGGCGAGATCCTCACCCACCCCGTCTTCCATGTCCACCATTCCGAAACCCATATGCTGCGTTATCTGAACACCCTGGCTTCTCGCGATCTCTCCTTGGTTCACTCCATGATCCCGCTGGGCAGTTGCACCATGAAGCTGAACGCCACCACCGAAATGATTCCCGTCACCTGGCCCGAGTTCGGCAAACTGCATCCTTTCGCTCCGGCTGATCAGGCCAAGGGTTATGCCGAATTGTTCGCGGAGTTGGAAGCCAAGCTTTCCGACATCACCGGTTTTCACGATGTTTCGCTGCAACCCAACGCGGGCTCCCAGGGCGAATACTCCGGCCTGTTGGTCATTCGCCGCTATCACGAAAGCCGTAACGAGGGTCACCGCAACATCTGCCTCATTCCGTCTTCCGCCCACGGCACCAACCCGGCCAGCGCGGTGATGGCGGGCATGAAGGTGGTCGTGGTCAAGTGTGACCACGAGGGTAATATCGATATCCCCGACCTTACCCAAAAAGCCGAAGCCCACGCGGACAACCTGGGCGCGCTGATGATTACCTATCCCTCAACCCACGGCGTGTTCGAGGAGACCATTTCCGAGATTTGCAGTATCATCCACGCAAACGGCGGCCAGGTCTATCTGGACGGCGCCAATATGAACGCATTGGTCGGCCTTTGCCGCCCTGCTCGGTTCGGCGCGGACGTAGCTCACCTGAACCTGCACAAAACCTTTTGCATCCCGCACGGCGGCGGCGGACCGGGTGTCGGCCCCATCGGCCTCGCCGAGCATCTGGCCCCGTTCCAGCCCGGCCATGGACAACGCCCCGACGCCTTCCCGGAAACCGCCATGACCGCGGTCTCCGCCGCGCCCTGGGGCAGCGCCAGCATCCTGCCGATCAGCTGGGCCTATATTTCCATGATGGGCGCCTCCGGCCTGCGCCGCGCCACCGAGGCGGCCATTATCAACGCCAACTACATCGCGCACCGCCTGGAACCCCATTTCCCGGTGCTTTACAAGGGACCCACGGGCAGGGTTGCCCACGAGTGCATCATCGACGTGCGGCCCTACAAGGCAACCGCCGGTATCGATGTGGAAGATGTAGCGAAACGTTTGATGGATTACGGTTTCCACGCACCGACCATGTCGTGGCCGGTTGCCGGAACCCTGATGATCGAACCCACGGAAAGCGAATCCCGCGAGGAACTGGACCGCTTCTGCGATGCCATGATTGCCATCCACAACGAGATCAAAGCCATCGAGGCGGGCGAAATGGACAAACAGGACAACCCGCTGAAAAACGCGCCGCACACCGTCACCGACCTGGTCGGCGAATGGGATCATCCCTATTCCCGCGAGCAGGCGGTCTATCCGCTCCCCTGGCTCATGACCAACAAATTCTGGCCCTCGGTAGCCAGAATCGACAACGCCTACGGAGACAGACACCTGGTATGCAGTTGCCCCTCGATCGAGGAGTACCAATAAGTAACGTGAACAAGCCCGCCCATTGAAAGGCACTAATTCGGGACACAGACAACGGCAGTCATCGGATGGTGCTTATGAGCATAGGGCGGGTTTGTTCGCGCCGGATCGTCATAAACCGGCCAAAAGTCAAGCCATAACAACCGAAGGCAAGCCCGGCCGCACTCCGTCATGATTCTATTGGCGAAGTGGGCGCATGGCTTCCCATCATGTCGGCGCAATGTTATGATAAGCCAAGAGGTAACGGCCCATGACATTGGACCTGGCAACCAGGAAGAAGTACAACCGCCTGTTCGCGCCTCACGAGTCATTGGAACCCGATGATGCGCGCAACCTCGATATGGACACCATCTCTGTCGAGCAAGGCAACGCGGTACGCGGTTACAGATGGGTTACCCGCTGGACCGAAACGGTCGGTATGGCCGAGAGTCCGGTTTGCAAGTTATTTACAGGCCTGCCGGGATCGGGAAAAACCACCGAACTCAAAAGACTGCAAGCCATGTTGCGAGATCCTGGAATTTGCAACTTGTTGCCGGTCTATATCGACGCTTTCGAGTATCTTGACCTGACCAGCCCGATAGACACCATCGACCTGTTGGCCGTGATTCTGCACGGCGCCGAACGCACCTTGCTGGAAGCAGAGGGTAAAGATCCCGAGAAAGCGATGGAATCCGGGTACTTCAAACGCTTTTGGGATTGGTTGAACCAAACCGATCTTGAAATGAAAAAACTAACAATTCCCGGTGCGGGCAAACTGGTATTAGAGATGAAGGACCGCCCCAACCTCAGGCGAATGGTTCGTCAATCTCTTTCCGATCGGTTCACGGTTTTTTACTACGAGGTATGTGACGAGATCCTCAACTTGCAAACTCGGGCGCAAAAGCTGGGCAAAGCCGGATTGGTCATTATTTTCGACTCTTTGGAGAAGCTGCAAGGCCTTTCGAGCAATTGGCATGAAGTCTTGCAAAGCGCCGAGCAGGTCTTTCGCCGCAACAAACGTTTCCTGGTATTACCGGCTCACATTCTCTATACCGTCCCCCCCGCCTTGACAACGCACATCAAGGATACCGAACTGGAGTTTCTGCCCATGATCAAGGTGCGCGACCGAACCGGCAAGGAAAACCGGGGCGGTATCGCCATGGCAAGGGAAATGGTGCGCAAGCGCATTTCGGACGAAGGCCTGAGCGCCATTTTGGGCGAAGCCGAGCGGGAAACTCGAATAAAACGAATTATCTTGGACTCGGGCGGCTATCCCCGCGAGATTCTTCAGGTATTGCAGGAACTCCTCTTGTCGGAAAGCTTCCCGGTCACGGAATCCGCTTTCCGCAGGGCACTGGCCCGCTTCGCCGATCCCTATCGCAACATCGTCTACACGGAAGCTCATGACTGGCTGGCGGGTGTGGCTGTCACCAAGGAACTGAATCTGAGCGACGAGAAACACAAGCGCATTGCGGACCGAATGCTGCAAGAACACGCGGTTTTGCGCTACCACAACGAGCAAAAGTGGTACGACCCGCATCCGGCCGTGAAATCCATTGCCGGTGTTCAGGAGGCCATCCAAGGTCTCAAGGAATAGACCATGCATGGCCTGCCGGAATCTGAATCAAGCTTCGAATCTCTGTGAGACTCCTACGGCGTCCCGGGCACCGGGTAGTTCTCCGGGAAAAAAAGGCAGCGGTCCGGCCAGCCCCTACTTCTTCTTTAAAAATTTAGCAGTGGCCCGACCACCATGTAGCTCTCCGACGGGAAAGAGGGGGTGGCCCGGGCACCCCCTACTTATTCTGTGAAAATTCGGCGGCGGCCCGGGCGACCGGTAGTTCGCGGGTAGAAAAAAGAGGGTGGTCCGGGCACCTCCAACTTCTGTGATAGGAATTAAATGGCGGCCCGGGCACCGGGTCGTTCACCGGAAGAAAAAAGGGCGCGGCCCGGGCACCCCCTACTATTTCGAAATAAAATCAGCGGCGGCCCGGCCACCTGATAGTTCGCCGGCAAGAAAGGGGGGGTGGCCCGGGCGACCCCTGTTTTTTCTATGACAATCGGGCGGCGGCCGGGGTACCCCCTGTTTTTCCGTGGGCATGAGGAGGGCGGCCGATCGATTGTTTTCTGTGACGGCGTTGCCGGGAATCATCCGAATACGACGAGTGTAGCCAAGCCGAATATTGAAGGCGTTCTATCAACCGGTTATAGAAAACCGCCCCGCCGTCCGGCGGGGCGGTGTCGGTTATTGATTACGGGGAGCAGGGAGGACCGACGTACGGTGCATAGCCGCCGTAGCAGGGAATGTAGGTGTCCTGGTAGCAACTGCCGTAGGTTTGACCCAGGACTACCGTGTAGGTGAGGGAGGGGCCGTTACAAAAATGACGGGTGCGGGTTTGCACCCGGTCGTAGGTGAATTGCTTGTACTGGAACCAGGTGTTGTGGTGCGACCACCAGGTAGTTCCGCAGGTGGTGTACAACGTCGTGGTGCTCTTCAGTACGTTGACCGTGGCGCCGTAGGTTACCCAGGAATTGTCGCTGTCGCAGGCGTCGCCCAAGCTGTCGCCGTCGCAGTTTGCCTGGTTGGGATTGGAAACCGACGGGCAGTTGTCGTAGTAGTCCGAGATGCCGTCGCCGTCGCTGTCATCGCCGTATTCCAGTTCGCAATCCTGTTCGCAATAGTCGAAGATGATGTCGCAGATATAATCGTCATCCGTGCAGTTGCGGAACTCGTCGTCACAATCGTCATAGCAGGCGTACAAATCGGGGTTGGTTTTGGCTCGGACCCGTTGTAGGCGCGCGGGTTCCAGATTGAAGTGGGCTTCGTAGCCCAGCAGCATGGTCATGTTCCTGTTAAAGTTTTCTTTCTCACCTTCGCTCATCATCAGGAAGGCTTCAAAGGGCAGGATGGCGATATTTTTGTTGTTGACCCTCACCTGGACATACAGGGGAGACTGGTCCTTGCCGTGTTTGTCGAAAAGGTTGACGGTCAGGTCCACATCGAAGCCGTAGAGGAACAGCATGAACTCGGTACCTGCTTCCTCGTGCTTGAAGAATTCGGAGGAAACGATCTTGCGATCCTGCCAGAAGTTGACTTCCACATTCTCCAGAACAGTGGGTTCTTCCATCACCAGGCGATAGGCCAGGACGTTGGCAAACTTATCTGCGGGGATATCGTGGTTGAGGGGTTTATCGGTGAAAGCGGGGTCATTTGCGGCGATAAGGGGGCATAAAGCAGAGGCAAAAAGGCCTAAGGCAATCAATGATTTCATCGAAAATCTCCTGATTGTAGTTTTACATGCAGATCGAATGATATAAGGCGAGCGTTTTCCGTACTTAGGTTCATCGGAATGCTTTGCTTGTCATCGATTAGGCAGGTGCTTATTTATTGTCACATGGCATCTATTTCACATGTTTAAGCAATTATGTACAAAAAGAGTATATTAGTCCAATCAAAAACCCAGTCTAACAAGATTCTCATAGAGAAAAGTATGCTGTCATAGAAATATCTCAGACGAACGTTGTCGATTTTCTGTAAAACCGTCAATCCGACATATCTGTTCTTGTGGTAAAGGTAATCGATATCCCGTCAGGGTCGTGACATACGGCCATCTTGATCCCTTCCGAGCGGGTAACCGGCGGCATGGTGAAATAAACGCCCTTTTCGGTCAATGCTTCGTAGAGTTGGTCTACATCGAAAACCAGGAAACCGATGGAACAACTGCCGGCTACCGGAGCCCCCTGGAACTCGGCTTCACGAGAGGGTTGCGGCGCACCGCCTCCCTGTAAGACCAGCACGGTCGATCCGGTGGCCAGTTCGGTCCATCCTTCCGAATGGAATTTCAGGTCGAAGCCCAACATATCCCGGTAAAAGGCGATCGAACGTTGCATATTCGACACGGTAATCATGACGTAATCGATTTGGTCCAGCACGCTTTCCTCCGTTTTCTCCTTATATCATCGCAAGCTTTCGGCAGATGTCAAGAAAAGCCGCGTGTAACGATAAGGCGGTGCGGATGTTTTATTTTAGGGGAACAATTGATCAGGGAAGGATTCAGCTTCTGTTATTCATGAAGGCCGGATCTCATGGCTCGTATCAGGTCTCCGGCGAAAGCTTCGCTCGCCGGAGATGTGAAAAGTCGACCATATTCAGTTTGCCGCCGCTGCTTGCCGGTTCTCCTGCCGGAGGTGGCGGGCAATGATGTCGGCCAGTTGGGTCACGGAGGACGCGGCGAGGATGCTATGGTGATTTCCGGGCACTTCCCGATCGTGTAACCGGCTGGCCAGCGAGCGCCATTGCCCGCGTGGGTCGCTTAGGTTGTGTTTGGCTTTGCGCCACATATTGCCGATCAGTCCCTGTTTGCCGGCGGGCATTGCGTCGGCGGCTCTTGTGTAACACACTTCGCCGGCATATGGCCGCGGCTTATATTCGGCCTGGATCCGGTAATGAATCTTGAAGGTCGACCACATACCGGCCAGTTCCCGCTTACCGAAGTAATCGGGGAAAAGGCCTCGGCCACGTGTATTTTCCAGAATAACGTCCAGGAAGGTATCGGGTTGACTCTGCTTCAATGACTCCGTTAGGGCGTGCAGTTCCTTTCCCTGTAGTGCACCCAAATCCGTGACAAAGAGATGGATCAACTTATGGTCATCGTAATTCGGATCGGGATTGGGCGGGTAGGTGTCGATGAGCATGAGGTGTTCGACGGCTTCGCCGGCCGATGTGAGTTGCGCGGCCATTTCGTATGCGATCAAGCCGCCCATAGACCAACCGCCCAACCGGTAGGGGCCGTTCGGACACACGGAGCGTATGGCTTCAATATAAAGCGCGGCCAGTTGCTCGGCATTTTCGGGGCCTTCGCTCCGGAACAAATGGGGGGAACGCAAACCGTAAACCGGAAGATCCTCGGGCAGGCTTCGCGCGAGGTGGGCGTAACAAAAGACATTGCCGCCGACAGGGTGGACCAGGAACAGCGGCGTTTGACTTCCCTCCTGCCGCAAGGGCACCAATACGGAGGGTTGTGCCTCGGTACGCTCGCCCAGCAAGGCCGCCAGCTCGGCCGGGGTCGGCGCCTGGAAGAGTTGGTTCACTTGCAGTTCCCGGTTGAAACGCTCGTGAACGGCGGCCAGCAGGCGCGTGGCCACCAGCGAGTGTCCGCCCAATTCGAAGAAGTTGTCGTGTACGCCGATACCTTTCAGGTTTAGAATATCTTCCCAAATCCTGATCAGTTCCAATTCGACAAGATCCCTGGCCGGCGCCGCGCTGCCCGTTGTCGCGGTGTCCGGGTCGGGTAGGGCTTTGCGATCGATCTTGCCGTTGGGGGTAAGCGGCATGGTTTCCAGCGGAATCAGGTGTGCCGGAATCATGTAGTTGGGCAGGTATTCTGCCAGGTATTGCCGCAATTCGGAGGGCTCAACGGTTCCGTCATTCGGCTTGTACCAGGCGAGCAAGGCGCTCTCGCCGGTCTCGTCCGTACGCACCATGGCAACGGTTTCCGACACGGCGGCATGCCGGTTCAAGACCGCCTCGATCTCGCCGGTCTCGATACGGAAACCGCGTAGTTTGACCTGATGGTCGATGCGACCGGCAAAAATAAGCTCGCCGGCGGCGTTCAGTTTGGCCCGGTCGCCGGTGCGGTACATGCGTTCGCCCTCGCCGGAGAAGGGATTGGGCACGAAGGCGGTCGCGGTCAAGGCAGGCCGACCCAGGTAGCCGAAAGCCAGGCTCGTGCCCGACAGGCATAACTCGCCGTAAATACCCGCGGGCGCCGCTTGGAAAGCGTTGTCCATAACATGCACGGCCACATTGCCGATGGGTTTGCCGATCGATTGGATGTCCGATGCTTGAGTACAAACTTTGGTCGTGGCGCAAACCGTGGTCTCGGTAGGGCCGTAGGCGTTGACAAAGTGCCGATCCGCCGTCCAGGTTTCGGCAAGGGCGGGCGGACAGGCTTCACCGGCTACGATCAGGGTTTGCAGATCGGGGTAGGCGCCTTCCGGCAATTGAGCCAGAACCGACGGCGGCATGGTAAGACGGTTGACCTTCTCGTCTATAAGGAATTGTGCAAACCGGGCATCCGGCATGCGCCGCTCCGCGGGCAGCAACAGCAGGGTAGCGCCGCTGCCCAGTGTCATGCCTATTTCGGATATGGAGGCGTCAAAACTTAAAGAGGCCAATTGCAGCACCCTGTCTCCGGGCGCAACCCGGAAGATGGCGGACTGTTCCACGATGAGATTGACAAGGCCCGCGTGGTGCAATTGGGCGCCCTTCGGCCTGCCGGTTGATCCGGATGTATAAATGACGTAGGCGGGCAGCGCCGCATCCGGTTTGAAAGATAAGGGGGCCGCGGATTGTCGCGCAAGTGTTTCCCGCTCCTCGTCCAAAACCAATGTTTGCATGAAGGAGAGTTCGTAGCCGGGCAATGAGGACAGGGCGTCTTCTTGAGTGATGAGCAACTGAAGACCGGAGTCCTTTAGGAGGAAGTTGAGCCGTTCGGTGGGGTAGTCGGGGTCCAGGGGCAGGTAGGCGCCGCCCGCTTTCAGCACGGCCAACAGGCTTACGATCATGTCGCATCCGGGCTTCAGGCAGAGACCCACGATGTCGCCGGTTTGCATGCCGTTTTCACGCAGGTAACGGGCCGTACGGTTGGCGGCCTGATCCAGTTCTGCATAGGTCATGGTTTGCAAGCGGTCCTGGTCATCCCAGGCCATGAGGGCCGGCGTCGCGGGCGTTTGCGCGGCTTGTGCGGCCACCATGGCGGGGAAGCTTTGGAAGGGAAGAGGAGCGGTTTTGCCCCGGCATAGGGCCGTTTGCCGCACCTTTTCGTCCTCGGAGAGCAGGGAGAAGCTGTCAATGGGCCGCTCCGGGTTACGGGCAATGCTGATCAACAGTTCCCGGAAACGCCTCGCCATGGTTTCGATGGTGCCGTGATCGTAGAGATCGGTGTTGAATTCGAACCCCAGCAGCATGCCGTCCGGGTGCGGGTCCAGGGCCACGGTGATGTCGAACTTGGCCGCATCGTCTTCCACGGCAACCGGGAAAAATTCAATATCGGGCAATGTCATATTCGTGTCGTCCGCTTGACCCAAGCCGATAATCACCTGGAAAAGCGGACTTCGATCGCGCATTCTGGCGGGTTGTAACGCTTCTACCAACTGCTCGAAGGGGAGGTCCTGGTTTTGATAAGCGTCCAGGGTTACCTGGCGAATCCGGTCCAGCAGTTCCATGAAGTTGGGATTGCCGGACAAATCACCGCGAACGACCAGCGTGTTGACGAAAAAACCGATCAGCGGCTCGATCTCACGGCGGTTGCGGTTGGCCACGGGCACGCCCAGGCAGATGTCGCGTTGGCCGGTATAGCGTGAGGCCAACAGGTTGAAGCCGGCCAACAGCGTCATGAACAGGGTGGCGCCCCGGTCTCGGCCCAACTGTTCCAATTGTGTTGTGAACTCGCTTTCCAGCAGAACGTGAAGGTAGTCGCCGTTAGACGTTTGTACGGGAGGGCGGGGCCGATCTGTAGGCAATTCCAGTAAAGAAGGCGCTCCGCCGAGTTGGTTGACCCAGTACGCCAATTGCTTTTCGCGAACGCCTCCGGCCAACCAGGCGCGCTGCCAGGCGGCAAAATCGGCATACTGTATGGGCAGGGGCGGCAGGTTCGGGGTGCGACCCGCGGCAAAATCGGTGTAGAGCGCGCTCAGTTCCTTGATCAGAACGCCCATGGACCAGGCGTCGGAAATGATATGGTGCATGGTGATCACCAGCACATGCCGGTTCTCCTGCATGCGGATGACGGTGATGCGCGCAAGCGGGCCGGTCTCCAGATCCATGGGTTTTAATTGTTTTCGGGAGGTATATTGTTGCGAAGCCGCATATCGCGCCGCCTCATCCAGGTCGCTGAGGTCAACCCTTTGGAAGTAGCCGGGTAGTTCGGGATGAATCACCTGGATCGGTTCACCGTTGCACGAGGCAAAGGTCGTCCGCAGCACCTCGTGGCGTTGGGCCAGGGCAAGCGCGGCCCGCTCCAAGGCGTCCACATTCAGCGGACCCTCCATGCCCAGGGCCGCGTGGACAATGTAGGCGGGGTTAGCGCCTTCCAAACGGTCCAAAAACCACAGTCGCTGTTGGGCGAACGATGCGGGCAAAACATCCTGTCGGTCCACGGGAACGATGAAGGCTTCCTCCCCGCTGTTTTCGGCGGAAGCGGCCTGGACGCGCCGGGCCAGGTGCACAATGGTCGGCGATTGAAAGAAGTCCTGCAAAGACAGTTCTACCTTGAAGATATCGCGAATACGGGAGATGACCTGTGTTGCCAGCAGTGAATGACCGCCCAGGTCGAAGAAGCGGTCGGCGGCGCCGATTCGGTCTACATTGAGAAGATCGGCCCAGATCAAGGCAATCTGTTCTTCGATCCAGTTGCCGGGCGGCTGGTAGTCTTTTTGGCTAACTTGCTCGTCAGGGTCGGGTAGCGCTTTGCGGTCAATTTTGCCGGTGTGGGTTTGCGGCATGGCGTCCAGGGCCATGAAGAGGTCGGGAATCATATAAGCCGGTAACTTATCGCCCAGAAAATCTTTGAGGGCAAGATCGTCGCTTTCATCGGCGTGAACAGGGACGTAATAGGCGATGAGCCGTGTTTCCTGGCGCGCTTCATCGATACGCGCCGTGACCACGGTTTCGCGAATGCCGGGGTGGGAAAGCAAGGTGTTTTCAATTTCACCGGGCTCGATGCGGAAGCCGCGTCGCTTGAGTTGATAATCGCGGCGGCCCAGGAATTGGACGGTGCCGTCAGGACGCCAGGCCGCGCGGTCGCCGGTGTCGTAAATACGGCCGCCGTCGCCGAAAGGATCGGGTAGGAAGCGGGCGGCGGTCAGCGCCGGTTGGTTCAGGTAATCCTGGGCCAGGCCGGGCCCCGCGATCATCAGGTTGCCGCCTACGCCTGGGGGCAGGGGCTGTAGATTGCCGTCAAGGATGGTAATATGCGCGCCCGCCACCGGCCGCCCGATGGGATTGTCGGTGGTTTCCTTCTGGTTGACGGCCTTCCAGGCCAGGACAGTATCGGTGGCCTCGGTGGGACCGTAGATATTGACATAGGTGACCTGGCAGGAAGGAGCGTGGAACCAGGGCCTCAGGCGCTCGAGGTCGGTGGGTTCTCCGCCCAGCGCGACATAGCGCAGGCTTTGTAATGGTTCGTAATTCTGTTTGGAGGACAGTGCAAGAACTGGGTAGAACATGCTTGGCACGCAGTTCATGAGAACTACTGCTTGTGATTGGATGGTGCGCAGCATGATCTGATCGTCATAGGGGCCGTTGGCCGCGAGTACGCAGGTACCTCCGCACATCATGGGCGCGTAGACATTTTTAATGGAGGCGTCGAAGCCGACGGGGATGGCTTGAATCACCCGGTCGCCGGGGCCGATCTCGAAGTAGGCGTTATACCAATGGCACAGGTTGGCCAGTGAACCCGCGCTGATGCGGGATCCCTTGGGTTTTCCGGTAGAACCGGAGGTGTAGATCACATAAGCCGGCAGTTCCGGGTGGATGACGGTTTGGGGGTCTTCCTCGCTGTTGAAGGCGATCATGGTGTCCCAATCCGCGTCGACGAACACCACTTGGGCCCATGTGGTGGGCAGCTTTTCTTCGAATTCTTCTTTTATCAATAACAGGGCGGGTTGCCCGTCTTCCATCATGGCGGCAAGGCGTTCATAGGGCTGTTCCGGGTCCAGGGGCATAAAGACGCCGCCCGCTTTGAAAACGGCCAGGCCGCAGACGGCGATCTCGGGGCAGCGGTCCATGAATACGCCTACCATGACGCCGGGACCCACGCCCATGGCGGTGAGATGGTGCGCCAGTTGGTTGGCGCGGCCGTTGAGTTCGGCATAGGTCATGCGGATCAAGCCGTCCGAGTTGTCATAGCGGCCTTCAGGATCGTAGACCAGGGCGGTGTCGTCGGGCGTTTGCGCCGCCTGGTGCGAGATCGCGTCAGGCACTAACAGGTTCCTCGAATCGGTTTCGGCTTGTCCCCATTGCGTTAGGATGGTTTGCCTCTGGTCCGGTGTCATCAGCGGTAGTTGGTTCATGGGCGTTTCGGTATTGCGGCAAAGAGCATCGAAACTCGCCGACAGGATGTCAGGCAGCGCTTGCAGGAGATCGGCGCCGATCCATTTGGGATCGCCTTCCACGGTCAATCGCCAGCAGGGTTCTTCGGTCCATACGGAAATGTTCAGCGGGGATGTCGTTTCGCTGGTTGCATGACGGCCCATAACCATGCCGGCCTTTGCATGGATCTCATCTTGTTGAGGATTCACGCGCACCATGATCTCCACGGGTCTTGCGGCCAGGTCGGCAGGGAGGTGATGCACCATGGGACGCGCCCGGTCCAGGTAGGTTTTTGCTTCGGCAAGCCATGACTCAGCCGTGGCGCCGGTCTTGGGATTCGGGCCGAAAGGTATGGCTTGCGGCATGGGGCCCAGCGTGGCGGGTTCCCGGCCGGATCGAAAGTGGTCCATGGCCAGACCCAGGTTCGCGGTTTTCAAACCCAGACGGGAAAGGACGGGTTTGACCAGGCCGACGATGAGGGTATCGTCAGTCAGGTTCATACGTTCGCACAAGGCGGACAATGGTTCGGGCAGTCGGCCGGACAGGCTGACGGGTTCATTTTGAACGGCGGGAACGGTCTTTTTTTCGTCCTCATCCTCCCGCTTGATCGCCGTGTTCCAGAAAGTCTCGGCCGCCGCCGCATCGATACGGGCCAAAGAAGCGGTATACTGCTGATAGGACGCGACGGGCGCGGGCGCCTGATTGCCGGGTCCCTCCAAGAGTTGTAGGAGACGGTTGAAAGCCAGGCGCGCGGAGCGGTGGTCCAGAATCAACCGATGCCAACTGAAGACCAGCCAGGATCGTTTTCCGGCGGTGGTGCATAGGGATAACCGGTAAAGCGGCGGTTTCGAAGGGCTGAGGGTCCCGGTCGAGGTTTCGGCCAGGAATTGTTCCAGCGTCTGCTCCAACTTCTCCTCGGGGATCCCGGACCAGTCGACGATCTCGGGCTTCACGGGTAGTTTGCGGCAAACCACCTGTAAGGGGGTTTCCATATTCTGCCAAAGCACCAGGTTTCTCAAAACCGGGGTTTCGTCCACCAGGTTTTGGAAGGCGGCTTGTAACCTGTCGGGGTTCAGGTCTCCGATCAACTCGTGGGTGCGCCAGTCAACGGCGCCGCCGGTCTCGTCCTCTGCGATGACGCGCTGTAGCACCGCCAGTTGCGTGGGAGAGAGTTTGTAAGTGGCTTCAACGTTTTTGATATCCATGCTTCTTCAACCTCATACCTGGTTTATTCAATCATCGATGTATCGATTCGCCCGTCGGTCATAGGATCAGTTCCGCCATGCCGTAGAGGCGTTCGGCCGGAATGCCCTTGTCGATGCAGGCTTGGAGCAACTTCTCAGATTCTCTGTGGGGTTTGCTGTTTTCATCGTAGTTCACGGATGTCAGATGGCTCAACCAGGGTTCGTGACCCATGGCGTAGACAAAGACGCGCTTGCAGTGCATTTGTTCCACCAGTTTGATGCCCTTTTCAAAGTCGGAACCGTCGATTCGACGGGACTGGTCCATTTTTCTGGGCAACGGTTTGGTGAGGAAGGGTCCGTACGGCCAACTGAGCGGGGCGCCCTCGCATTCCATGCCGATGAACAACACGTCTACATCGCCCGTCAAATGATAAAGGTGGTCATAGAGTTTGGGTTCCAGGTTGTTGGAGTCGGCGGCCAGTAAGATGCGTTTGCCCAGCAGGTTCACCAGGAAGGCGCTCTTGGATTGAATGTTCAAATCGCCGTGTTCACCCAGGAAGGGCAGCGCGGAAATGGAACCGCCCGGCAGATCGACCCGAGCCATTTCTTCCATGGTGCGAACCTGGAAACCCAGGTTGTGGAAGAGGAGACCAAGCGAGGGATCTTCCAGGGCGCCGGGCGTATTGCGGGGCACCAGAACTTCGCCGACCTTATGGCGCAAGGCCAGCAGGGTTTCGAACATGCAGTGATCGCCGTGGGTGTGGGTAATCATCAGGTAATCGATTCGATCGGGAAGATCCTGGTAACCAAAGCGGGGTATGTCCGATTTCTCGCGGGTCAACACCGGGTCGATCAAGATACTGCAATCACGAGTTTCGATGAGCACGCAGGCGTGACCGAAATAGCGGATGCGGACGCCGTCTGCTTGGAAGGGTTGCCGTGGTTGCGGCGGCGTTTCGATGAAAAAGCGGCTGAAGCGGTCCTGGTCCCCGGGTGCAATCTCCAGGATGTCGATCAGTTCGCCCAGGGGTCGGGGCACGGCGCCGGTGCGGAAGAGGACATCCCACTTTTCGGATGCGAAAGGAACGGGCAGGTAGAGATGTTCCCGGTCATCCAGCAGGCGCGGCGTGCTCAAGACATAGGAACGGGGTTCTTTGTCGATAGTGGAAAGGGCGACACCCTGGTTGCTCTCTATATAATAAGGACTGTGGTAGAGCAGACCTTCCATAAAACGGGCCGAGGGTTGGCCGTTGCGGTCGTACACCAGTTCCACATAACCCTTAAGCGCCTCGGGAATCCTTGCGTAGAGCGGCTCCAGCGAATAACCGCCGGCCTCGCTTGCCAGCAGTTTGTCCAACTCGGCGACCGCTTCGGCGAATGTCGTCAGGGGCGCGTTGGTCGCGATGGTCCGGTCGATCAAAGCCTTGATCTCGTCCACGCGCGAGGCCGGATAATTGATGAAGGGCCCGCCCATCATGGCCGGGTTTTTCAAGGCGTTGACATGCACCATGGGCGCGGCCGCAAAACCTCGCATAATCTTGAGATGGGAATTGGCCACATACATGGCCGCGGACCCGGGCGCATAAGTACATGCCCAGGCATACCACTGATTGATAAGGGGCTCGGCCAGAACATTCGGTGCAAGATAAACAGGGGTCGAGGACATGGTTTTCTCCTACTGATTCATCCAGGTAATTCCACTTTATCGATGGCAAGCAAAAGGTTTTCGAAATCATTTTGACTGAGCGCGACATCGGCTATGGTTTCCGAGGAGAAACCGCCGGTTTCTTCTTCATCCACCAGGCTGATCTCCGAGAGCAAACGCTCCGGCGTGGAGGCGCAGATTTCGGCCAGGTTCAGGAAACGTTTCACCAACCCGGTAATCGTGGCGGTATGGAACAGGTCGGTGTTGTATTCAAGCACCGCTTCCACCACGTCATTCTTGGGCACCAGAGACAGGCCGATGTCATAACCGGTAGGCATGCGTTCTTCTTCCAGGACCTTCAGTTGCAGGCCGTGCAGGTTCAGATCTTCCATGGGGAAATTCTGGAAGACGAACATGACCTGGAAGAGCGGAGTATAGCTGAGGCTGCGCTCCGGTTGCAGTAATTCCACCAACTGGTCGAAGGGCATGTCCTGGTAGGCGTACAGGTCCAGGTTCACCCGGCGCACGCGCTCCAGCAGATCCAGGAAGGACGGATCGCCGGAAAGGTCGCAACGCAGCACCGAGGTATTGACAAAGAAGCCGATCACCGATTCGATTTCTTTGTAGTTGCGGTTGGCAATGTTGGTGCCCATGATAATGTCGTTGCTCTTGCAGAAACGGGAGAGCAAGATGGAAAACAAGGCATGAAACACCATGAACTGGCTGACGCCGGATTGGCGAGCTACTTGTTGAAGACTCGCGATCAATTCCGTATCGAAGGTAAACCATTCGCGTTCGCTTCGGAAACGCATGACCTCGGGGCGAGAGGAATCGGTAGGCAGCAGGGGCGTTTCGGGAATGCCCGCCAGATGCTCGCGCCAGTAGTCGGTCAGGTAGGTCTGGTTTTGCAGCATCTGTCGCTGCCAATAAGCAAAGTCGGCATATTGGACGGTAGATTCGACGGGTTGAAGCGGACTCTCGAGCAAAAGGGTTTCGTACAGGTGCGTGATCTCGCGAATCATAATGCTGAAGGACCAACCGTCACAAATGATATGGTGGATGGTGATGAGCAGGATATGTTCCCGAGAACCGTAACGCAGCAGGCGAAGCCGCAGCAAGGGACCCCGCGCCAGGTCAAAACGGTGACGGGCCTCGCGACTGATCGACTTCTGTCTCACGGCTTCCCGGTCTTCCGAAGCAAGTCCGGCCAGGTCAACCACGGGAATATAGATCGGCGTGACGGGCTGAATCGCCTGAACGGGCTTGCCGTTTTTCTCGGGGAACAGGGTGCGTAGCGATTCATGACGGGCAAGCAGCGCTTCAACGGCTTGTTCCAACACGGGCAGGTCCAAGGGGCCGGTTAACTGAATAACGGGCGCGATATTGTGGTATACCGACCCGGAATGGTTTTCGCCCGAGGTTTCGAAGCGGTCCAAGAACCACAAACGCTGTTGGGCGTAAGACAGGGGGAGATCCTGGTTCCGGTCGACGCGAACAATCGGCGCGGCCTGATCTTGCGTCGCGGGTTGACGGTCGTCGATCATCGCGGCCAATGCGGCAATCGTGGGATGGTCAAAGACAGCTGCCACGTTCAGATCCAGGTCGAAATACTTGTTCACCTGGGTGAAGACTTGAGTGGCCGATAGCGAGTGTCCGCCCAGTTCGAAGAAGTTATCGTCGATGCCCGGCTCGTTGATCTCCAGAACATCGGCCCAGATTCGGGCCAGTTGTCGTTGCGTTTCGGTTTCCGGCTCGCGCTTCTCGGCAGCGGTTTCCGGTTCGGGCAAGGCGCGTAGGTCCACCTTGCCGGCCGGCGTCAGCGGCAGTTGGCCCATGAAGACAAAACGGGAGGGCATCATATAGTCGGGCAACACATTGGCCAGATGCTCCCTGATAGCGGGCTCCAAGTCGGGATTGGCTCCGCCGGTATAGGCGACCAGGTAGGATTTATCGCCGCCGTGCAGCACGACAACCGCCTGGTGGACATCGTGGATTTCCAGCAGGACGCTTTCAATTTCGCCCGTTTCAATGCGGAAACCGCGCAGTTTGACCTGGTGATCGATGCGGCCCAGGAACGCTAGTTGACCGTCGTCGAGGTAGCGCGCAAGGTCCCCCGTTTTGTACAGGCGCACCCCCGGCGTTGCGGCGTTCGGGTCGGGAACGAAGGCTTGCGCGGTCAAGGCGGGCCGGCCGAGATAACCGTGCGCCAGACCCACGCCGGCAATACACAATTCACCCGGTACGCCCATGGGGCTGTCCTGCAGGCGTTGATTGGCAATGGTAACCCGGCAATTCTCCATGGGTTTGCCGATAGAGCCGCGCCAACCGGATTGCGGCACGACTGCCATCGTTGCGCATACCGTGTTTTCGGAAGGGCCGTAGGCGTTGAGGAAATGAACCCTGCCGGCCCATTTTGCGGCAAGGTCGCCGGAGCAGGCTTCCCCGGCCACGACCAGGGTCGTCAGATCCGGATATTCCCTGTCTTCCAGGTAGGCCAGCACCGACGGGGGGAGGGTGACATGGCTGATCGCGTGCTGTTGCAGCAAATCTTCCAAGCCGTGCCCCGGTAACAGTTTGTTTTTGTGGGCAAGCACCAACGTGGCGCCGGCGCCCAGGGTTACGGCTATTTCAGAAACCGAAGCATCAAAGCTGAACGAGGCAAATTGCAGGACCCTGCTGTTTTCCCGCATGCGGAAATGATTGCCTTGGGCATAAACCAGGTTACATAGTCCCCGATGGCCGACCTGAATGGCCTTGGGTTTGCCGGTCGAGCCGGAGGTGAAGATGAGATAAGCCGGGTGATCCGGCGAACAGGAAACTTCCGGCGGTGAATCGGGCCCTTCGTCGCCGTTGCCGCCCTCCAAAAGGATGACGCCCAGCCAGGGGTTGGAAACGGGCAGGGCGCCCTCGTCTTCTTCACGGGTCAGCACCACGTTGATGCCGGCATTGTCAATCATCCACTCAAGCCGGCCCACGGGGTAGGTGGGGTCCAACGGAAGGTAGGCGGCGCCCGCCAAGAGAATGCCCAGAAGGCCGGACACCATCTCGCCGGAACGCGACACGAACAGGCCCACCGGATCACCGGGCTGAACGCCCCATTCCACCAACTCCTCGGCGACACGGCAGGCGTCTCGATACAATTGTCCGTAGGAAATTTCGGTAACCGTTCCCGCCCCGTCATCCACGATGAGAGCCGTTGCGCCGGGCCGGGCCAGGGCCTGTTCGGCAAAGAGATGATGGAAGCAGGTTTCGACGGGGTAGTCCCGTTCGGTTCGGTTCCAAGATGCCCACCTCAGCCGGTCTCCCTCGGTACGCAACGCAATTCCCGCCAAAGGCGCGTCGGCTTCCGCCCCTGCCTTGTCCCCAAGCCAGGAAAGGTGACGGGCCATGGTCTTGACGGTTGTCTCTTGAAACAGGGATGAGGCGCCGCACAAAACTGCCGCTTCCGGTTTCCCATGGGGCACAACCAGCGCCAGATCGAACGGGGTATCGCCGCATAGGGGCGTCAGGGCGTTATCGGTAGCCCGGTCGGTCAGGACCAATCGAACCGTGGCGAAGGGATGTTGGGGCACCGCGTCTTCCACACCGAACTCTTCCAGTAGCTTGCCCGGTGTTAAACCGTGTCGGCGTGCGTCGCGCAACGCCTTGCCTGCCGATTCGGTCAGGTCTTCAAAGGACAGCGCTTGCGTCATGGTAACTTCCGGGAACAGGTGTTCCCGGCGGTTTGACCGAACCTGACTGAAGCAAATTCGGAAGGTATCGCGGCCCGTGTAATGATGCAGGAACCAGGTCAGCCATGCCGTCAAGCGGGCTTCGGAGGTAACAGTCTCGTTTAGCGTCAAAGGTACGGCAATCACGTTTTCGTTTGCACCGGTGCGTGGATGATCGGTGTGCAGCAGCAGGTTCGGCGATTCCAAGCGAGCCTGCCACCATTCTTTGAGACCGGGTGTGATCAATTGGTCTTCTTTTTCGGCGCCGATCTCCGCTTGCAGGTACGCGGCCAGTTCGGCAATGGTGGGCGAGGCAAACATGGTTTCCAAGGGTAATTTCCTGTCAAACCGCTGCCGGATGCGTGTCATCACCTGAGTCGCTAACAAAGAATGTCCGCCGATTTCAAAGAAGTTGTCGGTAACCCCGATACCCTTGGAATTGAGGACCGCTTCCCAGATCTCGATGAGGTCTTCTTCGATGCGGTTGCGCGGCGGGGTATAAACCCGGTTCGCGGCAGCCTGGCCGTCCGGCATGGGCAGGGCGCGTTCGTCCAACTTGCCGTTCAGGGTAAGGGGCAGGGCGTCCACCGGTATGATCGCGGTGGGAATCATGTAGTCCGGCAGGTCTTTTTTGAGATCATGGCGTAACTCGTCGGTCGCGTGACCCAAGGTGGTGACTACCCAGGCTAATAATTGGGGGTTTTCCCGGCTGTCGTAACGAAGCCTGACAACGGCTTGACTGACATGGGGACGACGCATCAGAGCCGCTTCGATTTCACCCACTTCGATGCGGAACCCGCGAAGCTTGACCTGCCGGTCCATACGACCGAGGTAGGCAAAATCGCCGTTGGGTTGCAGGCGGCCGAGATCCCCGGACCGGTAGAGGCGAGCGCCGGTAGTTTGACTGAAGGGATTGGGTACGAAACGTTGCGCGGTAAGCGCGGGGTGTCCCAAATACTCTCGTGTAACACCGGCTCCGCCCACGCAGAGTTCGCCTTTAATATTGGGCGGGCACAGATTCAATTGCGGGTCCAAGACATATAGTTCCAAGTCGGCAATGGGTTTTCCGATCATACTCGCGGAGGAAGTCAGGTCGGCGGGAGACATGGCGCGCCAGGTCACGTGAACGGTAGTTTCGGTAATACCGAACATATTGACCAATTGCGGGCGGTCGGCATCATGGGTTTGGTACCAGGGGGCAAGGTGGGCGGGTTCAAGCGCTTCGCCTCCGAAAATGATCCAACGCCCGCTTTGCCAGTCGGCTTTCTCAAGCTGAGCTTCCGCTGTGATCAGTGCTCGGAATGCAGACGGTGTCTGATTCAGGACGGTAACCTGTTCGGTAACCAGTAATTGGTAGAAGGCTTCGGCATTACGGCTGATGTCAGACGGCACAATGACCAGGCAACCGCCGTGCAGCAAGGCGCCCCAGATCTCCCAGACAGAGAAGTCGAAAGCATAGGAGTGGAAGAGCGTCCAGCGATCGTTTTCGTCGAAATGAAAGACGTCGCGGGTAGCGTCGAAGAGACGCGCCAGGTTGCCATGGGTGACCACGCTGCCCTTGGGTTTGCCGGTAGAGCCGGAAGTATAGATGATATAGGCCGGGCTATGGCCGGTAATGGGGACTTCCGGCAGGTTATAGGCGCCGGCATCGGGAATGTTGCCGCCGGTAACCAGGATTTCGGTTTCAATGGACCCGCGTTCTTCGGCAAGAAGGGGGCTGTCGGTGATCACCAGATGAACGTCGGCATCGCCCAGAATGGTGCGCTTACGGTCCAGCGGGGCGGCCGGGTCGATCGGTACATAGGTGGCACCTCTGTCGATAGTAGCCAGAATGGCAATGACCAGGTCGAAACCTCGTTCCAGGTGAATCCCCAGCCTTTTCCCCGGTGTCACCCCTCTGGCCGTCAGCAAATGGGCGAAGTTGGAAACGGCGCGTCGAAGTGCGGCGTAATTCATACTCTCGCCCTGGAAACGCAAGGCCTCGCGTTCAGGGAATCGTGTCGCCGCCGCGACGAATTGGGCCGGTACAAAACTCGTCTGCCTGGGGGCGTGCCGGTCGGCATGACACAGGGACAGCAGGGTTCGGCGTGCCGGTTCGTCCATCATGGGCAGTTGCGCGACCGCGGCATCGGGTTTGTCAATAGCGGCCTTCAATAGATTGACGAAGTGATCGCCCAGGCGTTCGATGGTTTCGGTTTCGAATAACAATTCGTTGTATTGAAATAACAGTTCCATGCGGTCGCGGTGATTGACCACGGTTAACAAAAGTTCAAATTTGGCGCTTTCCATGCCCAGGGAGTAGGGCCGGCAGGAGGGAAGACCCGGTTGCCCCTGGAACAGGCTTTTCTCAGCGACAGCGTCTTGGAAACCGAAAACTGTTCGGAAGAACGGGGTGTGGTTCACGCCCCTTTCCGGCTGTAACTCTTCTACCAGTTTCTCGAAGGGAACTTCCTGATGGGCAAAGGCGTCCACGGTCAGGTTCCGCACCCGTTGCAAGAGGGTTCGGAAACCGGGCGCGCCGCTCATATCGCAACGCAGCACCAGCATGTTGACAAAGAAGCCGATCAGGGATTCCAGTTCCATCCGGTTCCGGCCCGCGATGGGCGAACCCACCAGCAGGTCGCTTTGGTTGCTGTAGCGGAAGAGCAAGGTGTACCAAGCGCTCAGCAGCACCATGAATGGGGTGGCGTTGTGTTGATTGGCGAACTGTTGCAAGGTTTCAGTCTGACGTTGATCCAACAAAAGGGCATGGCGTGCGCCCATTGCCGCGATCTGGTTTTTGGGTTCATGGTCCGTGGGTAGATCGAGAACCGGTAAGTCGCCCGCGAGTTGCTTCCGCCACCAGTCCATTTGGGTTTCTACCTGCTTGACCTGTGCGGGCTGTTGTTGCCATGCAGCGAAATCGGGATATTGAATGGGCAGCGGGTTCGGTTGGGGGCCGTGGTTCAGGAAGAACCGGTAATAGGTCGTCAACTCACGGGCAAAGATTTCCATGGACCACGCGTCAATCACGATATGGTGGAAGCAGCCCACGAGTATATGGTCATTCCCAGCACGCTTCAGCAGTTGGAAGCGGTATAGGGGGCCCCTGGCCAGATCAAAGGGTTGCAGCGCGAAATTCCTGGCGATCGACCGAACCCGGTTCGATTCACGGCCGGTCAGATCAACTATTTCGAAAGGGGGTGCATCGGCCGTGAAAATCTCCAGGACAGGCACCCCGTTTTCCGTGGGGAACCGGCTGCGCAAGGCCTCATGACGATCGAGAATGGCACAGAGGCTCCGCGCCAAAATATCCGCTGAAAGGACGCCTTCAAAGTGCAGGGCCATGGGCATGTGGTATTGGGCGCCCGTGGTCTCGAATTGTTCCAATAGCCACAATCGTTGTTGGGCATAAGAAAGCGGCGGTGTCGGAATCCTGGGAACGGGGAGAATGGGGGCGGCGGCCTGTTCCTTCTCCGCGGTCAGGCTGTTGAGCAAGGCGATGATATCGGCCTTGCCGGCGCGTAACCTGTCTTTCAATTCGGCGGTCAGGGCGCCCTTTGGGGCGCGGACTCTGAGATCGCCGTTTTCCAAACGGACATGGATACCGGCCTCGATTAATTCGGCCATGAAATCTTCTACCCGGGTCATATCAATACTTCCTCTTCCTCATCGGATTCTTGAGCGGTTTCCCGGCTCATATGGTCCGCCAGCCGCTGCAACTTTTCGATACGCTCGGCCAAACCGGCGACCGTGGGCTCCTCGAAAACGTAACGCAAGGACAGTGGAACTTTGAACTCTTTGCGAAGTCTGGAGAGAATTTTGGTGGCCAGGAGCGAATGACCGCCCAAATTGAAGAAATTATCGTGAATGCCCACGGGTCCACACCCCAACAGGTCTTCCCACGTGGCGGCAATTTGCGTTTCAAGCGGGGTGCGCGGCAGTACTTTGGGCGCGTTTTCGGTGACTTCGCTTAGGAACTGTTCACGCAAGGCGGCGCGGTCCAACTTGTGGTTGGCGGTAACCGGGAAATGGTCGACTTGGAGGCAGCGAGTGGGAATCATATACGGAGGTATGCGGCGCGCCAGAGCGGACCGTAAGTCCTGAAAACTTTCCATCCGTGTGGTATCACCGCGAACCCAGGCTACCAACTGAAGATCGTCGTTGCGGTCGGCGCATCCCATCACAACTACCTGCTCGATGCCGGGTTGTTCAAGCAGAGCGGCTTCAACCTCCCCCGGCTCGATGCGGTTGCCCCTTATTTTCAACTGGTTGTCAACTCTGCCCAGGAAGGCAAGCGCGCCGTCGGGAAGACGGGCGGCCTTGTCCCCGGTCAGGTAGAGACGGGCGCCGGGTTTGTCGCTCAGCGGGTCGGGCACGAACTGCCGGGCGGTCAAGGCGGGTTGACCGTGATAGCCCCGCGCCAGGGACACGCCGCCAATGCAAATCTGACCGGGGATGCCCACGGGCTGAACTTGCAGTGCCGCGTCACGGCAATGAACCCGAGCGCCGCTAACGGGCCTGCCGATTGAACGGCGGTTTTCCGCCTGCCCGTGCTGACAGGTCACATTGATCGCGGCTTCCGTGGGGCCGTAGAACTGATATAACGACACATTCTTGAAGGCTGACAGGGTCTCATACAATGCTGCCGGAAGGGCTTCGCCGCCGAAATAGATGCGGTGGGGTAGGTCATCGGCGCCGGCTTCGATCAAAAAGGCCTGGAGCAGCGAGGGCACGAAGTGACAGTCTGTGATCCCCTCCTCCGCAATCAGGCGTTTCAGCACCAGCATATCGCTTCTCGCTTCAGGGGGCGCCAACACCGCGCAAGCGCCTTGCATAAGTGGGGCGGCCAATTCCCAGAGGGAGATATCGAAGCCGAAGGACGATAGATGCAGAAAGCGGTCGCCCGCGTTCATGGGGAAGGCGTCGCGAGCCCAGAGCAGTCGGTTGACCATGGCCCGGTGAGATACGGCAACGCCCTTGGGCTTGCCGGTCGACCCGGAGGTGTACATGATGTAAGCCAGGCGATCGCCTCCGGGAGCGTCTTTGAGGGTTGCGGGCAAGTGCGTTGCCGGGGGCAATCCGCGTTGATCCAGAAAAATGGGTTCGGCCTGGTGCAAAGGAGGCAGGGACACGGGTTCTTCAGGTGTCAAAAGCAGGCGGGCGCCGCTGTCCTCGATCATCGAGGCAAGACGTTCTGTCGGTTGCGCGGGGTCCAGCGGTACATAGAAGCCGCCCGCACGCAATACGGCCAGGCCGGCAAGTGCGAATACGGTCCCGTGATCCGCGTAAACAGCCACCGGGGTTTCCGAGCCTACTCCCCTTGTTTGGAGGTAGGCGGCCAGTTGCTCGATATGGCTGTTCAATTCACGATAAGACCAGGTCAATGCGGCTTGCGGGTCGTGTAGCGCCGGCGCGTTCGGGTCGGCGTCTCTCATGTAGGGGACCAGATGGTGGATGCCCGTTTCTCCGGTTGGTTCCACCGCCTTACCGCAACCCTCCAACAGGATGCGGCGGCTGCTTTCCTCGTCCAAAAGGGTCAGCCGGGATAACTGCTTTTGCGGGTTGGCAAGCGCGTCGGCAACCAGGTGTCGGAAGCGGCGGCTCATGGCCTCGATGCCGGTTCGATCGAAGAGGTCTTCGCTGTAGCGGAAGAAGGCGTTCAGGCCCTCCTCGACTTGTTCCACTTCCAGAACCAGGTCGAATTCGGTAGGCAGGCCGCGCACGGTTTCCGGGGTCAACTTCAGATCCGGTAATTGCGGGTTGCCCAAGGGCACATTTTGGTAGACCAGCATGACCTGGAACACGGGGTGATAACTCAGGCTTCGTTCGGGTTTCAGTTCTTCCACCAGTCGGTCGAAAGGCAGGGATTGGTGGGCGAAAGACTGCCGGGTGTTGTCCCTGACCTGCACCAGGAAGTCTCGGAAAGACAGGTCCGGCTCGGGGCGCCCGCGCAGTAGAACCGTATTCACGAAGAAACCCAGCATGTCTTGGGTTTGATGCTGTTCCCGGTTGGCCACGGGAGTGCCCAGGACCAGGTCATCGCCCGCGCCGCAACGATGGAGCAAGGTCATGAACAACGCTTGTAACACCATGAAGGGCGAGCTTTCGTGAGCAGCGGCCATGTCTTCCAAACGGGCACGGGTTGCGACGTCCAGGCTGAAGTTGACCATATTACCGCGAGAGGTTCGCACGGCCGGGCGGGGCCGGTCGTAGGGTAATTCCAAAAAGGCAGGGGCGCCTGCCATATAGTTCTGCCACCAGTCGACCAGCCGGGGCGCCTCTTCGCTCATCATCCAACGCTGTTGCCAATGGGCATAGTCCGCGTACTGGAGATCCCCGGCCGGTAGCGGGTTTTCCTCATTCCGTAGGCGAGCCTGGTAAAAGTTGACCCACTCGCGCAGCAGGATGGCCGCGGACCAGGCATCTGAGATGATGTGGTGCATGGACAACAGCACCTTGAAGCGGCGGGTTGCCTGTCGGACCGCCAAAACCCGCAGCAGCGGGCCGGTGCTCAAATCGAAGGGTCGGGCGGTTAAATCGCGCAGCAGGTCTTCCGTAAGGGTTTGTTGCCGATCCGGCGGCAGGTGGGTTAGATCCAGTACCTGCAACTCGGGTGACATTTGCGGCCGGATATGCTGCACGGGCTCGCCGTTGTGTTCGCTAAAGACGGTTCTCAGGATCTCGTGACGCGCAAACATGTCCTCCAGGCTGTGTTGCATGGCATCGATGCGGCAATCACCCTCGATCTCCAAGGAGCCGGGAATGTTGTAGACGGCCGGGTCGATATCCATTCCGGCCAGGAACCATAAACGCCGCTGACTGTAGGACAAAGGCAGGGGTTGATCCCGGGGAACGGGTTCCATGGGGATCTCTGTTTGATCAGCGTCTTGGATCAGCGCGGCCAGGCCGGCAACCGTGGGGTGCTCGAAAAGGTTGGCGACCGTAACGGCAAGACCCGTTTTTCCGGCTTTGGCGACCACCCGGATGCAGTGAATAGAGTCACCGCCCAGTTCAAAAAAATTATCGTAAAGGCCCACGCGCTCTTGATCCAGCACCTCCGCCCAGATCGCGGCAATGCGCTGCTGGGTTGTGGTTTCGGGTGCGACATAAGGTGTATCGGTCGATCTGCTTCGACCGGGTTCAGGCAAGCTCTTGCGATCTATTTTTCCGTTAGGCGTACGCGGCATGGTCTCCAAGAGGATCAGGTGCCTGGGCACCATGTAGTCGGACAGGGAACGGCTGAGGAAGCGTTGCAGGGCCATGGGTTCCAATTGACGCAGGCTTTCCTCGGAGGAATCCCGGGGCGTCAGATACCCGACCAGTTGCATGACGCCGTTGCTACTCGCCCTGGCGACTGTCACCGCGTCGGCAACGGCCGGATGTTCTTTAAGGGCCAACTCGATCTCTTCCAACTCGATGCGGAAGCCGCGAATCTTGACCTGATGGTCCAGACGTCCCAGGTGTTCGATACGGCCGTCCGCCAGGAAGCGCGCCAAATCACCCGTGCGGTAGATCCTGGCGCCGGAGCAAGCGGTAAATGGGTTGGGAATGAATTGGGTCGCGGTCAAGGCCGGTCGACCGAGGTAACCCCGCGACAGACCGTCGCCGCCGATATGCAAATGACCCGGTACACCGGGGGCTGTCGGCCGAAGGCAACGGTCCAGCATGTAGATTTGGGTATTGTCGATGGGATGCCCGATGGACAGGGCCGTATCCAAATCGACGGGCTCGCAATAACGCGCCGTACTCCAGATGGTGGCCTCGGTAGGGCCGTATTCGTTGACAAAGGCCGTGTCGGGCAATGTGCGGAAATGCGCGTCGATCATATCCCGGGGCGGCGCCTCGCCGCCGTTGACCGACAGTTTCAGGGTTGCCAGCTTCTCGGGCTCAACATGCCTCAACATCTCATGATAAAGCGCGGGTACGCTGAGCCAATGGGTCACTTTATGGCGCATGACCAGGTCGGACACCAACTGGATATCGCGCCTGACGCCTTCCCTGGGCAGAACCAGGGCGCCGCCGTCGTGAATGGTCCAGAAGATGACGCCCACCGATAAGTCGAAGGAGAAGGGGCAAAGTAAAATGAAGCGCGATACGGGTTCCCGGTAGAAATGCCGGGAAATAGTACAGTTCCACAGATTGCGGTGGCTGATGGGCACACCCTTCGGACGCCCTGTCGAACCGGAAGTAAACAAGACATAAGCCGGCAGGCCGGGGTCGAAGTCCGGCAGGGGCCATGCCGGCGGCGGCGCCGGAAGTTCCAAGGTGTCCAGGGTCAAAACCGGAACGTCGACCGGGGGCAGCACGGTGATCTGTTTTGTGACCGTGAGGATCATGGCCACATCCGCATCTTCAAGCATCCATGCCAGGCGTTGCGCCGGGTAGGAGGGTTCCAGCGGGAGCCAGGCCCCGCCGGCGCGTAAGACGGCGAGGATACAGATCAACATATGGGGCGAACTTTCAAAACACAGCCCCACCAGGTCGCCCGCTTGCAGGCCCTCCTTGCACATCCGCCAGGCAATCTTCTCTGCTTCCCGGCCAAGTTCCCGATAGGTCCACGAACGGTCGTCGAAGATGAGCGCCTGTGCATCGGGCGTTTGCTCGATGCGGTTTTGAACCATGTGGTGAATGCAGTGGTTTGGCGGATAGGGCTGTTGGGTTTGATTCCAGGTTTCCAGGATGCGGGTCCGCTCTTTTTCATCGAACGGGAGGCAGTGATGATGCGCTGCTTCCGGGTCGGCGGTCATGGCTTGCAAAAAGCGGAGGTAATAGCCGCCGTAGTTGATCAACTGGTCTTCGCTGATCTCGGCCGGGTTGCCTACCAAATCCAAATTGATGTCGCCGGAGAAGGGATCCTGATTGAATTCCGCCGCCATGGTGAAGTGGGTCTGGCCGAAACCCTCCGCGCCCAGAACCTCGATATGGCGCATGTTGTCCAGATCGCGGAAGAGGTGGAAATGGGTGTAGTTGAAATTGATTTCCAACAGGGGTTGTCCGCCGCGACCTTTCTGCAATTCGGCAAGCGGAAAACGGCGGTTGGCAAAAGCTGTTTGTTCCGCCGCATAGGTTTGCGCAATGATATCTCGCCAGGAGCCGTCGGCCAGGATCATGCGGAAGGGAACGATGTTGAGATGCACCCCCAAAACCCGATCGCCGTCCAAGCCTTCCAGGCGGCCGTTGGATTCCAAGCCGGAAAGCACATCGTTTTGGCCGGTCAGGAAGCGCAGCATTGCCATGTGCGCCGTCAGCAAGATATGTTTGGTGCCGACCTTGCACTTACTCGCGAGGTCTTTCAAATCGTTAGACAGCTTGCGCGGAACGGCGACATTGCAAACTGAAACGCGTGGTGTTTTGTCGGCGGGGTTATAAGAGGGTAAGCGGGGCACGGCCGAGAAGGTGCATTCGGCCAGGTTTTCCTTCCAGAAGGCGCGGTCGGTTTCCGAATGCATGACCCGGCGTTCCAGGGCGATGAAATCACGATAGCCGCAACGCGGAGCCGTCAACGTCAATTCCCGGCCGCCCAACAGGGCGTCGTAATGCTGCAAGACCTCGGTCAGCAGCACCGTATCGCTCCAGCCGTCAGAGACGGCGTCGTGGAAACTCATGACAAAGTAAAAGGTTTCATCGGTAAGACGGTGAATGGAGAAATGAACCAGGGGCGGCTTTTGCCAATCCCAATGCCGGTGTTTCTCTTTCTCGATCCAAGCGGGCAGGGCTTCGCGTTGTTGCGCCGGGGACAAGGAACGCCAATCCTCGACGGGAAGGGAGACGTGGGCGTGATCATGCACCAGTTGCATGGGTTCGCTGAACTCGGTCAAGTCGAATGAGGTGCGCAAAATCGGATGCCTGGCGACCAGTTGGTCCAAGACCTTTTGCATGAGTGCCGGTTTCAGCGGCGCACGTAAATGATAGAAGAAGATTTCCCGGTACATGGGCGATTCGGGTTGTTGCAGGCCGTGGAAGATGACACCCGCCTGTAGGCGAGAAAGGGGATAGGCGTCGATGACACCGGCCGGTATGCCGGCTTTGTCCTCGGCAGTGATAAGACTGAACGCCTCGGTGAGCGGCACCGGCTCGTCGCCGGCCTCGCTGCCGGCAACAAGGGCCAGTTCCCTGATGGTTCCGGCCCGGTACATCTGCGTCAGGGTGAAGTTCAGCCCCTTGGCCGCGGCCAGGGAGCGTACCTGGATGCTGCGAATCGAATCGCCGCCTAAATCGAAGAAGTCGTCGGTAACGCCGACCCGGTCCAAGCCTAGTACCTTTGACCAGATGCGTTCGAGTGTTCGCTCCGCGTCATTGCGAGGCGGGGTGTAATTACCGCCCAATTCGGGACGCGCCTTGCGCGGATCGGGCAGCGCCTTGCGGTCGAGTTTGCCGTTGGGCGTTAGGGGCAGGGCGTCCAGGCTGACAAAAAAGGCCGGGATCATATGCGGCGGCAACCGTTGGGCCAGAAAACGGCGCAAGGTGTCTACGCTCGGCATTTGCTTTCCCGGAGCCGGCGCCAACCAACAGGCAAGCCGCGCTTCTTCGGTTTCTGCCTGCTCTTCTGTATTGCGCCGCATGAAACCGCGTAACGGGGTAAGCATGCCGCCGGCCGCGCCGCCTTGAACCGGCGCTTTGGCGATACGCCGGTCCACGGTTCGACCTGTAAAGGGCAAAATGACCGCATGGCTCACATCCGGGTGCGCCGACACGGCCGCTTCGATCTCACCCAACTCGATACGGTAGCCGCTGATCTTGACCTGATGGTCCATGCGGCCGTGATGTTCCCGTTCGCCGTTCAAGAGCAAACGGCCCAGATCACCCGAGCGATACAGCCGGGAGCCGGGTTTGCCGAAGGGATCGGGGACAAATTTTTGGGCTGTCAGGCCCGGACGGTTCAGATAACCCCGCGCCGGAGCCGCGCCGCCTACGCAGAGTTCGCCCACGACACCCTCGGGTTGCAACTGTAAGCGGTTGTCCAAAACATGCAGGCAGGAATCGGGAATAGGCATGCCGATGGGAGCGCGGGGTAAATCGAGGTCCTGTTTTTCTATGGGCCTTAAGGTAATATGAACCGTTGTTTCGGTGATTCCATACATATTGACCAGTCGAGGGCGGTCATGGCCGAAGCGCGCAATCCATGGCGCCAGTACGGGCAGATCCAACGTCTCGCCGCCGAATATGATCTCGCGCAGACAAAGCTTTTCTTCGGCATGGGGGTCTTCCAGCACGGCCGGAATGAGTTGCCGGAATGCGGTGGGCGTCTGATTGAGCACGGTCACGCCTTCCCGGTACAAGAGATCGCGGAAGGCAAGCGGGGATCTTGCTGTCCAATAGGGTACGATCACCAGTTTGCCGCCGTGAAGCAGGGCGCCCCACATTTCCCATACCGAGAAATCGAAGAAGACGTTATGGAAAAGGGTCCACACATCCGTCGGGCTGAATTGGAACCAGGCATCGGTTGCTTTGAAAAGACGAATGACGTGAGTATGGGTGATCACCACACCTTTGGGACGGCCGGTCGAACCGGAGGTGTAGATGACATAGGCGGCCTGATCCGGGTGTTGGCGGCAGTCAGGGGGCGTGTGCGGTTCGGTGTCCGGGGAGAAGGTCGCAAGGTCGAAAATGTGACCCCGGTATTGGGGAAAAGATGCCGCGTTGCGATCACGTGTAATTAGCAGAGAGGCTCCGGCATCGGCCAGGACCATACTTAAACGCGCATCGGGCTCATCGGGATTTAAAGGCAAGTACACGCCGCCCGCTTTCAAAACAGCCAAAATGGCCGTAATCATTTCCATTGAGCGGTTCAAGCACAGACCCACGATTACTTCGGGACCGACGCCACGGGCCTGTAATGCATGCGCCATGCGGTTGGCGGCCATGTCCAATTCGGCCATGGTCATAGAGGCTTCTTCATGGACCAATGCGACGTCATTCGGCCGGGCCGTCACGGCTTCTTCGAACAGCCGATTTAGGGTTGTGTCCACGGTGTGCGCGGCCGTGGATTGCCCGGAAGCCAGGAGTCGGTCGCGTTCAGACGGCATCATGATGGTCAGGTCATTCGGCTTCAGGCCGGGGTTTTCGACCAGTGCGACCAGCAGGTTTTGGAAATGAGTGACCTGATGTTCCATGGTTTCGGCCTGAAAAAGATCCGTGGCGTATTGCCAACTCCCGGTCAGGCCGCCGTTGTCCGGCGCAAGCGTGAGCGTCATGTCGAAGGGCGTAGTTTGCACGGGTAGCGCCAGGCTTTCGGCGGTAATGCCCTCAAGGTCCATTCGCGCGCCCTGCCGCCTCAAGGCGAAGCCGCCCAAACCTTTCGCGTGATTGGGCATTTGCAGGACGAAAGCTGTTTGGAAAATGGGGTGCCTGCCGGCATCCCGCTCCAGTTGTAATTGTTCCACCATGGCGGCAAACGGAAAAGCACGGTGGGCCAGGGACAGGTTGACCTGTTCCCGAACTTGTTCCCAGTAGTTTTCGAACGGCATGTGCTCGTCCAGTTGCGTACGCAAGGGCAACATGTTGACGCAATAACCCACCAGTTCGCCCAGACCAGGCGGACGGTCGGCGGCGGGAAAGCCCACCACCAAATCGGTTTGGCCGGACCAACGGTACAGCAGGGTTTTGTAAGCGGCCAGCAACAGGCTGAACAGGGTGCTGCCTTTCTTGCGAGCCACGGCTTCCAGTTTGCCGACCAGGGGGGCGTCCAACTTAAAGGCCGCTTCGGCGCCGCGCCGGCTTTCCCTCATGGGCCGCACGGCATCGAGCGGCATGTCCAAGGTTGGACAATGCTGCAAACGCGACATCCAGAAATCACCGGATTGCCTACCCTCGGCGGAATCCAGGAAGTGTCTTTGGGCCGTTACATAGGCATGGTAGCCGGGCGCCGGGCCGGCGGGGCGCCGATCGGCAAGGAAACAGGCCAAATCACGAACCAAAACTTGAAACGATTGTAAATCGACCGCGATGTGGTGGATAACCAGCATGAGGATGGGACGTTCCGAGCGTTTCAGCAGAATGGCGCGAATAACCTCTTTCTCCAAATTGAAAGGGCGCGAGGCTTCGGCTTGAAGATAATCCCGGACGTCCCGGGAAGACCAGGCAGTAGCATCTTCGATGACTAGAAGCGGTTCAGTAACCTCGCCCACCTTTTGTATGGAAACACCTTCGCTGTCGATGCCATAGGTGGTGCGCAGAGCCGGATGACGCTCAAGAAGTGCGCGTAGCGCCGCCGTCAGGCGCGCCGGGTTCGGCATCGGGTCCAGGGTGACTGGAAAAGCCAGGTTGTAGGTCGTGTCTTCGGGCTGCATCTGGTAGAGGTACCAGAGAGTGCGTTGATGATGGGACAAGGGGAAAACAGTGTCCGGTGTTTGTTGCTCGCCCGCCTCCTCGACCGTCTCTGTCTTTATTGCGGCCGGCGCGCGCAGGTCGGCGAGGGTTGCGCCTTCAAACAGGGTGTCCAACGAAAGCGCCGCGCCCGCCGTGCGCAGAAAGAAGTCCTGAATTTCCATTGCGGACAGTGAACTGAGGCCGTAGCTTGTGAGGGGTTCGTCTTCCGCGATACGGCTCGGGTCCATCTCCAGGGCTTTGGCTACGACAGCCGTCAATTCGTCCACCATGTCTTCCGCAAATGCGGCATCTTGCTGTAACGCTCCTGTATAGACCGTGCGTAGACCGCCGTCCAGGTATTGCTGCCGGCAGGTTTGCCGCCGAATCTTGCCGCTGCTGGTTTGGGGTAAACTGCCCGGCATCAGCAAAACGACAGCAGCCGTTGCCAACTGGTGGTCTTTGGCAATTGCGGACGTTACGGTTCGGCATACCTCGCCGCCGTTCAATTTGCGCAAGGCGGTTCTTTCCACCTCTTGGGTCACCACCAGCATGTCTCCGGCCGGCCCTTCTACGGAGAAAGCCGCACCGTGGCCCGAGCGAAGCGCGGGGTGTGCGCTTTCGGCCGTTCGTTCGATATCTTGGGGATAATGGTTCCTGCCTTGGAAAATAAGCAGGTCTTTCAAACGGCCCGTTATAAAGAGTTCGCCCTGATGCAGAAAACCCAGGTCACCCGTCCGCAACCAGGCTGTCCGAGCATCGTCGACCGTACGGGCTTGGAAAGAGGCTTGGGTTAACTCGGGTTTCCCCCAATAACCCGTAGCCACACTAGGACCCGAAAACCAGATCTCCCCGACCTGATTTTCGGGTAGAGGGACGTGGGATTTCTCATCGACGATCCGCACCTGGTGGTCAAGCCGCGTGAAGCCGCAACCAACCAGCGCGGTGCTTTTTTCTCCGTCTTCCAAAACCGCGCTGCCCTCGCTCAACGCATCTTTGGCAAAGCGCTGCACCACGGGTTCCGTGCGTGTCCCGCCCGCGGTGATGAAAAGTGTTGCTTCCGCCATGCCGTAGCAGGGGAACATGACCCGGGGACGAAAGCCGTACGGCGCCAGTGTCCTGGAAAATCGTTCGATGGTATGCGCGCGAACAGGCTCGGCACCGTTGAAAGCGACACGCCACGAACTGAGATCCAATCCTTCGAGTTGATCGGGTCGGACCCGGCGAAGGATATGGTCAAAGGCAAAGTTGGGCGCGCCGCAAAGGGTAGCGCCGTAGTGATGAATACGGCGTAGCCAGCACACCGGTTCGCGCAGGAATTCAGCGGCATTCATCAGGATTGAATCGAATCCCATAAAAACCGGATGCAGCACGGTGCCGATCAAGCCCATATCATGGTAAAGCGGCAACCAATTCAGGCAAATATCATCCCGGGTGGTTTCAAAGGCTTCCGCAATGGTTTTCTGGTTGGCCATGATATTACCGTGGGTCACCATCACGCCCTTGGGCGTGCCGGTAGACCCGGATGTGTATTGCAAGAAAGCCAGGTCCTCCGGTTGGGGTGATTGAGGGATATCCAGGGCGGCGTCGGTCAGGCATGCGGCAATATCGACGGTGCGAATATTTTGCCCTTGAAGCGCCTCCACCGTTCTGAGCTTTAAGGACGTTTCGGTTAATGCAAGGGAAGGCCGGCAATCGGCCGTAACGGCGAGTATGCGCTCATCGCGACCTCGTCTCGGCGGGTAGACCGGCACCGCAACCATGCCCGCGTATATGCAACCGAAGAAGGCGCTGATGAAGTTGAGACCGGGCTGGAACACCAATAAAACCCGCTGCCCGCGTTTGCCCCGGCTCAGTAAAGATGCCGCGATGCCGCGAGCCCTTCGATCTAACTGGGAAAAGGACAGATCTTCCCTTTGACCCTCGGCTCCGGTCAGCATTGAAAACATCTTTTGGCCTGATAAATCCGCCCGGTGGGCTAATAGATCAGCAAGATTCTTTTGGTGTATATTCATCGAATTATTCGCCTTGGCTCCGAAGAGAAGATCATTATAAAAGGCAAATGACCGAAATACCACAAGATTGGTGTTACGGTTATTTAACCAAAAAAATCTTGACTCGGAAATATCCGCACGTTTAACATTGTGTCGTTGTAAGATTATGTGAATAGTTATACCAATAAGATAGTGTTGCAGTCAACAACTCTTCGGTATAGCGCCCCTAAATGAATTAAGTTGAATGGATCTAAACTAATAACACGCCCCTTTCCGATACACCCTGTCTCGACCGTGGAAATCTTCTCGATTCTCTGGAGTAGAACATGCATTATGATTACATTGTAGTCGGTGGTGGTCCGTCCGGACTTCAGCTAGGCTACTTTTTGGAGAAAATGGGCCATAACTACCTGGTTTTAGAGGCATCCGACAATGTGGGCGCCTTCTTCAGAACCTATCCAAGGCACCGAACCTTGATTTCGATCAACAAGGTTTACACCGGTTTCGACGACTCGGAAATGAACCTTCGCTGGGACTGGAATTCTTTGCTCAGCGAGGAGGGCCATGTCTTTACCGACTACTGCAAAAGCTACTTCCCTCCCGCCGATGATCTGGTCCGTTACCTGGAAGACTTCAAGGAACGCTTCAAGATCAACACCCGTTTCAATTACAAGGTCGGTGAAATCGGACGCCGTGAGGACGGTTTTTATGTCAACAGCACCACCGGAGAATCGCTGTCCGCCCGGCAGGTCATCGTGGCGACCGGTCTTTTCAAGCTTCACAAGCCTGACTTTCCCGGGGTTGAACTGGCCGATGATTACACCAAATGTTCCATCGACCCCCAAGATTTCGTCAACAAACGGGTTCTGGTTGTAGGTAAAGGTAATTCGGCGCTGGAAACGGCAGATGCCCTGATCGGCACAACTGCAAGCCTGCACCTTTGCAGTCCCAAGCCCGTTAAGCTGGCTTGGGAAACACATTTTGTGGGTAACGTGCGCGCGGTCAACAACAATTTCCTGGACACCTACCAACTCAAGTCGCAGAACGTCATTCTGGATGCGGATATTCAAAGCCTGGAGCGCGACGGAGATCAGTTGATCTGCAAGATCATCTACACACACGCCAAGGGCGAGCGCCGCACCATTCCCTACGATCATGTGATTCTTGCCACGGGCTTCGATTTCGATACGTCCATCTTCGCCGAGGACTGCAAGCCCGAATTGGCCCATTGCGACAAACTGCCCGCCATGACAAGCGCTTATGAATCAACCAACATTTCCGGCCTGTACTTTTCCGGCGTGTTGATGCAGTCCCGAGATTTCAAAAAGACCATGTCCGGTTTCATTCACGGCTTCCGTCACAACACCAAAGCCCTGGCTCAGATTCTCAACGAGCGCAACCACAACGGTTCCTGGCCGAAAACTCCCTTGGAGACGGACCCCTTGAAATTGGCTCGTCAGGTGATCGACCGGCTGAATCGTTCCCCCTCCATGTTCCTGCAGCCCGGCTATTTCTGCGATATGCTGGTGGAAGACGACAACGGCGGCGTTGCCCTGATCTGTGATGTGCCCAGGGACTATATTCCCGACGGGGAACCCGGCAAAGCGGCTTCTTACTTCACCATCTCCTTGGAATACGGAGATTTCAGCCATGTTCGCGATCCTTTCGGTATCGATCGCGACCCTGATCCGAAAAAGGCCCACCTGATCGAATACCTGCATCCCATCATCCGGCGATTCCGGAACGGGCAACAAGTGGGCGAATACCATCTGGTCGAGGATGTGGAGAACGACTATGACTATCCGCATTACGAGGAAGCCCTCTCCCAATACTTCACCGATCAGATCTTGACACCCGTTTCTTCCTTAGACAACGCTTCATCACATTGATTTCGATTCTAAAAGCAAAGAAGGTGCCGTATGTTTTCAACACCGATTCGCATTATTCTGGTGCTTTGCGCCTTGCCTTTCCTTTGTGGTTACAGCTGGAGCCATGACCCGGAAAGCGGCCAATTCCGAGGCCGCGTATTCGACGTAGACGGTTATCCACTTCCTGAAATCCCGGTCAAAATGGTCTTTGAAGGAGCCGTGGTTGCGGTTACCGAAAGCACGGACCTCGGTTGGTTTATTTTCCAAGGGCTGCCCAAGGGCGCCTTCGACGTTGTGGTTGACGACTACCGTTACAAGGAATATAAACAGACCATTACCGGGCATGTGGATCTGTTGGAGATCAGATTGAAGCCTCGGGAATTCGTTTCCGAGGAGAGCATCGGTGTTTACGCCGCCGCGCCGCGCACTTCCGCCGGGAATAACACCCTTAAGGACGAGGAACTGGCGCGTGTCCTGGTGGAAACCCCCGGTGATGTCTTGCGGGCCGTCCCCGGTATGGTGGTTGCCCAGCATGGCGGAGGCGGGAAGTCGGACCAGTACTTGATTCGCGGATTCGACGCGGACCACGGCACCGATTTCATGCTGTTCTTCGAGGGCATCCCCGTCAACATGGTCAGCCATGCCCATGGCCAGGGCTATGCGGATCTGAGCTTTATGATCCCGGAAACCTTGCAAAAGGTGGAAGTGCATAAGGGCGGCTACTTTTCGGAGTTCGGCAATCTGGGCACGGCCGGCACCGCTCAGATGCGGTTGAGGGAATCTTTGGATAACTCTTTCGTCCAACTGGAAGGCGCAAGTTTCAACTCCGGTCGTTTCCTTGCGGGGTGGAGCCCTGAAGAGACAACGAGGGCGCGCGGTTTTGTGATGGTAGAGCATTTCATGGGCGACGGACCCTTTGACTCCCCCCAAGATATGACCCGTACCAACCTGGCCACGCGTTGGTCTTTCCCCATGGGCGATGACCAGCAGCTCACCTTGTTTGCCACCAACTATGAAGGCGAGTGGAACGCGTCGGGCCAGATTCCCCTGCGCGAGGTAGAAAGCGGACGCATGAGCCGGTTCGGCGCCATCGACGACACTGAGGGCGGTGACTCTTCGCGAACCAACCTCTCGGTTTCCCATGTCAAACAAATGGGCTCCCAAGTCCTTAAGTCACAAGTCTATTTTGCCGCCTACGACTTGGACCTCTACTCCAATTTCACCTTCTTTTTGAATGACAAGGAAAACGGTGACGGTATCGAACAGGTCGACGATCGCACTCTGTTCGGCGGGCACATCCAATACCTGAACTACCATGATGTCTTCGGCGGTCAGGGCACCTTGACCGTCGGTGCGGACTTTCGCCAGGACGATATCGACGTGGGCTTGTTCCGGCAGAGGGAACGAACCCGGCTGAGCACCGTTGTGGACTCTCAAATCAACGAGCGCAACGCCTCTTATTACATCCAGGAAGAGCTTACCTTCAACCACTACCTGCGCGCCTTCATGGGCATGCGCTACGAACAGTTCGATTTCGATGTAACCGACAAAACGGGGGACGGTCCGGAAGGAAGTACCTCGCACGGGATTGCCCTACCCAAGGCATCGTTGATTTTAACCCCCTCCCAAAACCACGGCTTCAATATCTACCTGAATTACGGTCGCAGCTTTCACAGTAACGACGCCCGCTCCGCGGCCGCCGATCCCGACGGGGTGATCCTGGCGCCCGGCGATGGTTACGAGATCGGAATCAGCAACACCATCGGCAAGTATATCGAAATGAATGTTGCCTGGTGGCATTTGGATCTGGACGGCGAACTGGTTTGGGTGGGCGACGAAGGCGTCACCGAACTGGGCGGCCCCACTCGGCGCTACGGCCTGGAATTGGGCATGAACTGGCTCATCACCAAGAGCCTGTACTTCGGCTTCGACTTCAACGATGTCACCGGCTATGACCGGGAGACGAAGAACCCGATCCCGCGCGCGCCCGACCAATCATGGTCCGCCGGTTTTGCCTTCCGCGCCGGCCGGGGCTGGCAGGGCAGCCTGAAAGCCCGGGGCATCGATGATTTCCCGTTGAATGAAGACGGCAGCTTTATGGGTCAGGGTTACACGCTGGTCGACCTCACCGTGCAGAAAGACCTTACCTCCAGCCTGGAAGTATCGCTTTCGTTCGAAAACCTGCTGGATGAAAACTTTTTAGAGGCGCAGACCTATTTTGAATCCCAACTACCTCACGAACCCGAACCGGTGGGAGATAACCACTTTACACCGGGAGCCCCCTTCGCATTCGGGCTTTCCCTGAAATGGAAGCCCTTCTGATCCATACATTGAGAGGAAAACGTCATGATGAATCGCAAGGCCGTGTTGTTCCTGATCGCCCTCTTAGGTTCCCTCCTGTTCTCCCCCGCATTCGGCACGGACAGTTCCGAGCCGGTCATCTCCAAAAAGATCCTTGAAACCATCATCGGAACCCTGGCGTCAGACGACATGGAAGGGCGGCGCCACATGACGCCGGGCGGTGAAAAAGCCCGGCTCTGGCTGATCGATTGGTTTAAGAGTAACGGCTTCCAGCCCGCGGGCGACGACGGTAATTTCGAACAGTCCTTCGACAAAGGCATCAATATTCTTGCGGTTTACCGGCCCGAGGGCCTGGACGACAAGGCAAAGCCGGCCGTCCTTATCAGCAGTCACTACGACCATCACGGCGACCTTTGTGATCAGCACCCGAAACCCAAGTCAAAAATCTGTAACGGCGCCGCTGATAACGCGGGCGGCGTTGCCGTAGCCCTGGCAGCGGCAAAAGCCCTGGTCGGCAAATTGAAGCAACCCCTGGCTATCGGCCTTTGGGATGCGGAAGAGTTCGGTCTTCTGGGTTCCAAGCACTTTGTCAAAAACCCCACCTTTCCCTTGGACGGCCTGCGCTTTGTCGTCAATTTGGACATCATCGGCCTGGACCTTTTCGAAGGCCTGCCCGACACGCACATCATCTGCGGCGCCGAATCCGGCGGTCCCAACCTGGCCGGCCACCTGGAAGCCTCATTGAAAGGCAATCCGTTGCAGCCCGTTTTCCTCAGCTACCCCTTCGCCCATAACCGCAGCGACATCACAGCCTTTCTCATGAACGGCAATCCGGTTCCCTTTGTGTTTCTCACCGATGGAGACGGCAGTGTCTACCACACCTGGGCCGACGAACCCGGCCGTATCAATTACGACAAGGTCCAGTCCATTTCAACCCTGGTCGCCCGGCTCATCCAGCGGGTTGACAGCGGTCAGAACCCGCCTGTCTTTTCCATGACGCCTCAGTCCATGCAATTGCCCACCTATCAGGATGCGGTAAATATCTCTCGCTTGCTCGAACGCATCGCTTCGGTTGCCGAACAAAACAAAATCGAAGGTCCCCTGGCGGTTCAATTACAGACCATGCAACAAGGCCTGAAGCAAGTAGTGAGTGACGGAAAAGAGAAATTCTCGCCTCAGTCAGCCATGATCCTGGCTCAAACCGCCCGCGGTATGGTGGACCTTTCCAAAAAGGTAGAAATGAACCGTTGAAGTATCGATAGAAATCCGGATGAAAGAATGCATATCTTACGCTTTTTTGCTTTTCAATGGGTAGTAAATTTCAGCCTGCCGAAACATCTCAACATCATGACGCGTTGCTTCAAGTACCTTGTGGCGGTCCTCCGCACTCCGTTCGATATCATACGTTTCGGCGCCTGGATGATCAGGGTTACTTTCGGGGCGCGTCAGACCGCCGACAGCGAAGAACGCCTTTGTGTGGTGATGCTCAGTTACAAACGACCGGCCAACATGGAGTGGTTGGTGCGCGGTTATCTCAAATGCGAGTTCGTGGATTCCCTGGTCATTTGTAACAACAATCCCGATGTAGACCTGCGCCGTTATCTGAAGACGCAAGACCCTCGCATAACCCTGATCCAACGGTCGGTCCACACCAAACAGGGCATTCGTTTCGGCCTTGCCGAGGAAAGGCGCTCCCAATACCGTTTCTTCCTCTCTCCCGACGATGACCGCTTCCTCTATCCCCGGCAGATCAAGCAGTTGTTCGACGCCATGGTGCGCAACCCGGCCGTTCCCATGGGGGTTGAAGGCGAGGTCTTCCAGGAAGACAACCCGCGTATGGGTTACCCCTTCCGGGTCGGCTGCCGGGGTAATCGGAAAGTGGACCACTTGACGGGTGTTTACGGATTCAACGAAGCGCACCTGGAGCGGGCCGCGGCCTTGTTCGACCAGTTGGGCTGGCACGATCTCACCAAGGTGGGCAACGGCGAAGACATTGTCATCAGTTTTTCCGGGAATGAACAGCCTGAGATTATCGATATCGGCAGGCAATTGTGTTGCAATTCTTGGAGTAAGGAAGGCGTCGCCACCTGGACAACGCATCAGAACTTCTTCCAAGAGCGGCAGGCCCTGCATCACAACCTACACAAAATGCAACGATCGATGCTCCCGGCATGAATTGATCTTCCAATGCCGGGTGGATTTCATATCAAACGGGCGTCGACTGTCCGGCTTAGAGAAATATGCACGCCCCAGTGTCTTTATGCAGACGCTCCGAAGGGGCCGAATTTTTCCACGATCGTGGAAAAATTC
>JASJCB010000111.1 GCA_030066195.1 Acidobacteriota bacterium | reverse complement strand
TATACAATACCTGAAAAAGAGGTGAAACCTTCTTCACTACAATTAATCGGGTGATACATAGTTAAAATAGACTTTATTATTATAATAAAATGATTTTCGAATCGATTCTCAGCCGAAGTATGTTTAAATTATAGGAAGGAAATTATTTTATAACAATTTTAATAAAGGCAATTGACAATGAGTGAAAATAAATGCTAATATATAATTGCCTTCTCAAAAATAATAGTGGAGTAAATAATGAGATATATTGCTATTTGTTTAATGTTTTTACCTGTGTTGGCTTTTGACACGATTCCGCCTCTTCCGGATAAGCCCCATAATCCAGGTAGCGAACTTCCTGGTGAAGGTGGTGGCTCGTCATGTAGCATCGAGCTGACTTGTCGGGATCAAGTCAAGATAAGTTGCACTGGACCCGGCAGTTGTTTATATGAAGCCGACAGTTGCTCTCCTCGAATTAGGGGTTGGATCCGCTGTGATGATAATAAACCAAAGACCTGGTGTGGGTACTCTTCGTGCTAAAGCTAACTCAACTCACGATTGTTTCGTTATGTGTCTTTCTCAGCGCATGCGAACAAAAAAAGACAACCAAACCTAGGGCAGATCTTCTGCCCTACTCCTTCTTCAACCTCGATTTGCCGGAAAGTATATTCGTTGAAGGGCGCGGCTTGTGTGTGGATGACAACTATATCTACGTAGGCGAGCGAAGCAACAGCATCAATAAGTACACCCATGAAGGGAAACTTGGGCAGGTGTTCGGCGGGTCGGGACAAGGCCCCGGTGAATTTTCGAACCTGACCAATCTTGCGATCCGGGAAGACCTTGTTTTTGCGTTAGATAGATACCTCTTTATTAACGTGTTCGATAATCAGGGCGCTTTTGTGCAAAAAATTACACTCCAGGCCTCCTCTCCCGCAACTCGCATGGCCGTTGATGAATCAATGAATGTTTACCTATCGACCCCAGGTTTGTCTGAACCGATAGGGGTTTATGACCTAAACGGTAATTTCTTGCGCGGCTTCGGGACATGGTTAGGGGAACACACGGAACCGATACAGCGTTCCGAAGAAAATGCTCGCTTTCTTTCCTTCAACCGATCGGGAAACCTAGTTTCTCTTAGTGCCGGATCGGCAACCATCGAAATCTACAGTCCGGAAGGCAAACTTTTGCGTCAGCGAAAGCTTGCCTATGATCCAACCTTTATTGCATTCACTAAAAAGGTAGAAAATTTCTTTAGAGAAAACCCTAAAAGACTAAAGGATAGTACCTTTCAATTGGCTCATGATGCTACATTGATAAATGATAAATTATTGTTTCGCCATGTTGGCGATGATAAAACTTCGAACAATTTGTTTATCATCGATGTATCAGGCGACCAAATTGGCGAAGGAGTAAACTACAAGATCAAAGGGAGAGATGGGGGAAGCATCACCTGTCGCTTTATTGCCGCACACGGATCTACACTCTTTGTCTATGACTCTGCTCGGAATTTGATTTTGAAATACAAGCTCCCACCTGAGTTGATCGGAAGGGGAAGTTAATACGTCTGACTATCTACGACCTGTAAGATTACCGTCTACTCTTGACGCAGGAAACCGGACCGCCCCCGGCCGCCCGGTTCCTGTTTCCTGAGCGTTTGAAGACCTATATAACTTCAAATTCAAGTGTTGAGGTATTCCTCGTCCAACTCTGCAAAGAGATCGTCTTGATCGATGCCATGTCCCTCTGCGATTAAACGTTCGCTTAATCTTAACCTTTCAAGTAGCTGTTTTACCTGAGGCTCAGAAAGAGTTTTCAAATTCGATCGATTCTCCGGGTCTCCAACTCGTCATGCATTCAAGGCGCTGCCCTTCTGTGATGTTGCCATCGTAGCCTAAACTGATCACGGTGCTTCGGCCGTAATCGATTTGCGTTTACGATGGTTCATCAGCGGTAGAACACCTTATCCTTCACGAAACTCATTCCAACTCGATCCGTTTAAGGTTAGGATTGAACCGGGAGGAGGACGTCATGGGTAGCTTCCGCATTTGTAAAGGTGAAGTCTGGGGCGGCATCGCCGATGCCGATAAAGATCTGGAAACCGGCGCCATCAGCGCCAGTCTGTATGCCCGTTCGGCCGAGGGCGGCAAGGGCGGCGATATCTACTACCTGAGCGTTTGCTGCGGTGACCGGTTGACCCGTATTGCCGTCGCCGATGTGGTGGGCCACGGTAAAACCGTCAGCGACATGAGTGATTGGGTCTACCGCGAACTCCGCGATCATATGAACGACCAGCACGGCAACGCCATGGTTCAACGCCTGAACAACAAGGTAGAGGAACGCGGCTTGACCGCCATGACCACCATGGCCGTCGCCGGCCTGATCGTTAAAGACAGCAATCTCTACTTCACCTACGCCGGCCACCCGCCCATGCTTATTCGTCGCGGGGGCAGCGACCAGTGGGAGAAGGCAACTATTCCCCGGGTTCGCGCGACCAACCTGCCGCTGGGCGTGGTGCGCGATTCGCCCTACGAACAGCAGACCACGCGCCTGGCCGACGGTGATCAATTATTCATCTATACCGACGGCCTTTTGGAAGCGCCCTCCCCGGACGGCGAACTGTTCGGCGAACAACGCATGCGCACCGCCCTGACCGAACTTGCCGGTGAATCGCCCAAGAGGGTCAAGGAAGGGATGCTGGAAACCGTACAAGCGCATACCGGCGGCGCATTGGACCACGACGATATGACCATGTTGGTTGTACAATCCCATGTCGGCTGAGCTCATGACAGCTTCTTAACGATATAAAATAAGCTTGTGGAAATCTATTGACAACCCCCGGCTTTCGTTTGAGAATAAGGGTGATGAGCCGCATAATCATATTAGTTCAACGGAGATATGAACATTTTATTTCTTGCTTCAGCGAGAGGGCGGAATTGGGTGAGGCATTGAGCTTCGTCCTCCAGCTGAGCGCGGCAGCCTGCAAACAAGCTAAGGAAGGTGTGCTATGGCAAAGAAAACTGCTCAGTCCAATGCGGAAGGCGCCACGGAAATCAGCGGGAAAAGCCTGATCTCCGACGGTAATCTGGACCAGGTTCGCGATATTCTCTTTGGAGCCCAGCTGAAGGAATACGACAAGCGTTTTAACGACTTGGAAGAAATGATTACCACCGAGTTGGAACAGGCGCAGAAAGATTTCAAAAGTCGCCTGGAAATCCTGGAAGAATTCGTCAAGGGAGAACTGAGTTCCGTCAACAGCAAGATCAAGAAAGAACAAACCGAGCGTCAACAAGACACCGAACGACTGACGGAACGCCAGGACGATCATAAACGCGGTTCGCAAAATAAAATTTCTTCGTTGGAAGAAACCTTGGATGAAACGGCGCGCGACCTGCGCAAGATGATCTTGGACCAGGCCAAGAACTTGACCGATGCGGCGGAAAAGAATTACGAAACTCTGAAGAACTCGCTGGCATCCAAGGCGGCTCAATTACACAACAGCAAGACGGATCGGGCCGCCCTGGCCCAGATGTTCTCGGAGATCGCCGTTCGCTTGGGCGACGATCACGAGGAGGATGCCGGCTAAGGGGCCGCACACATGTCCCGAGACCAATCTCATTTCGAAGAACTGCGTACCCTGTTGCTGCGGCCGGAGCAGGAGCATCTGGAGGACCTGGAGGCCCGGTTGTTGGACCCGCAACGACTGGCCGACCATGTCAGCCGGGCCCTGCCCATTGCCGTGCGTCGGAGCCATGAAGACAATACCTTACTGGCGCGAGCACTCTCGCCGCTGATCGAAGAGGCCTTTAAAAAATCCATCCGCAAAAATCCCAAGCTGCTGGCCGATATCCTGTTTCCCGTCATCGGGCGCGCCGTGCGCAAGGCCGTCGGCGAAGCCTGGCAGCGGATGTTGCAACAGATCAACGAGGTCCTGGAGACACGGCTTTCACCGCGCAGTCTCAAATGGCGTTGGCAGGCCCGGCGCAGCGGTCGGCCCTATATCGAGGTGGTGCTGGCCAATACCCTTGTCTTTCGCGTAGAAGAGGTCTTTCTCATCCACCGTGAAACGGGTCTACTGCTCCACCACAAGGGCATCGGCGCCGAGCTTACCGAGACCGAGGTGGTGTCCTCCATGTTCACCGCTATCCAGGACTTCGTCAAGGATTCCTTTCGGGTAGACCAGGAAAGTATGCTTGCCTCCTTGCAACTGGACGACCTCACCGTGTGGGTGGAGCCCGGCCCATATGCCTACCTGGCCGCTGTCATCCGCGGGCATCCCCCGGAAGCCCTGCGCCAGGTTTTGCAGGTGAACCTGGAGGAAATTCATTTCGGCTTTGCCCGCGACCTGGAACATTTTTCCGGTGATACCGAGCCCTTTGAAGCCGCTCAGGATCAACTGGACAACTGCATGGTCAGTCAGCTTCAGCAGAAGGAAAATAAAAATACCCGGCTCACCGGCCTGGCCATCGCCATGTTGGTCGCCGCCCTTTTGGGGTGGATCAGCTGGACGCGCTACGTGGTCCATCGAGACCTGACCGTGATTCGCGAAACCCTGCAACAAGAGCAAGGTTACCGACTCACGCGGGCTCGGGCGGCGGCGGGCAACTACCATATCGAGGGTCTCAAGGACCCGTTGGCCGAACCCCTGGAATCCGTGTTGGCAGGAGCTTCCCTCAGCCGTCCCGTTACCGCGGATCTTCAGTCCTACCTGTCGCTGGAAGGTTCGTTCCTCCTTTCACGGGTGCGTCGCGCCGTGAATCCGCCCCCGGAGGTCGACTTGGATCTTCAGGACGGTGTCCTGGTTTTTCGCGGCAAGGCAGACGTCCCCTGGCGGCGCCAAACCGAAAAGCTTCTTCCACTACTGCCGGGCATTACCGCGTGGGACCTCTCGGGGCTCGAGGCGGCAGTGGATCCCATCGCCGAGAAGAACAAGCAATTCCAGGTCGAGGCGGCCGCATTGGAAAACTGGGTCATCTATTTCAATGTCAACGAGACCGAACTGAGCGATACGCTGAGCCCCAAAATCCAAGAAGCGGCGCCTCGGGTTCAGCGGCTCTTTGCCCTGGCCGATGAGTTGGACAAGGACATCGTCCTTGTTGTTGCCGGGTATTCAGACAGCATGGGCTCAGAGGAATATAACCTGAAAATCAGTTCTCAACGGGCGCGTTCCGTGGCAGACTTTTTGGTTGCGGAAGGTATCGATCCGGGGCGTATGCTTACGGAGGGACGAGGCTCGTCCGGCGCGACGGCCGACTTGAATCCGGAACGCATGAGACGAGTCCAGCTTACGGTACAAATCCAAACCAAACCATGAGGCAATCCATGATCAAGAAGAAAATTTGTTTGTTGGGCAGTTTTTCGGTAGGAAAGACCAGTCTGATCAAGCAATTCGTCCACGGAATCTTTTCGGAGAAATACCTCACCACCGTCGGCGTCAAGATCGACCGCAAGCAGGTGGAAACGGCCGTGGGCAGCGCACTGCTCTTGATTTGGGACCTTAACGGCGCCGACCGTTTCCAGACCATTCGCTCCTCTTACCTGGCCGGTTCATCGGGCTTTCTTTTAGTGGTGGACGGCACACGACCCGCTACGCTCGAGGTTGCCGTTGACATTGCCGAAAACCTGGACCGGACCATGGGCCCGCTTCCCCGAATCCTCCTGCTCAACAAGTGGGACCTTCGCGATGAATGGAGTATGCCGGAAGAGCAAATTTCCAAGCTGCGGGATATGGGCTGGCAAGTCCTCAAAACCAGCGCCAAAACGGGCGAGCAGGTAGAGGAGGCGTTTCGCGCACTCACCGAAGCCATGTTGCGAAAGGAGGGGCCTGAAAGATGAAACCCTCGAAAGAAGTTCAGCGGTATTTCAGCCTGTTCGACACCCTGGTGATGCACGTCTCGCCTGACTTGCAAACCTTCAACGCCAATCCGTCACACGCTCCCCTATGGTTCACCGAGCGCGAGTGGGAAGGCTTTGAGATCAATCGCGAGGTTCTCACCGAGGCGTATCCCTTCCTGGAATGTTTCTGGCCCGAGGCCGATTTCTTCTGGGGGCAGACCGACAAACAACTGCTGCGTTCGGGCATTTGGGAAGAACCGCTGGAAAACGGCAGCGTACCTCTTGAAGCGATTGCCATGAATTTAGAAGGTGCGCCGCTGATGTTTATCGGTCCCCTGATGTTCGACTACGAGGCCAAAGCCAAGATGTTACAGCAGGCACGGGACCTGTTGTTGGCCCACGAAACCCTGGAACGCAAGGAAGCGGAACTAAGACGGAAAAGACAGCAGCAAAAAGACCTTCTGCTTGCCATCCCGGACACCTACCTGGTGGTCGATCACGAGGGGAAGATCATCGAGCACAATACCGACTTGCTGCCCCCGGCAAGCGGGATCGGTTATCCGCTGGGCTCGTTCTTCAGCGAGGACAATCTGGACGAGGTCGAGGTCAACCTGAGCCTGGCCAGAGACTCCAAACAAAACCGGGAATTGGAGTTGACTCAACGATCCGGCGGTTCGGAGCGCAGCTTGGAACTGCGCCTGGTGCATTTGGACAGCGGTCATATTCTGTGTATCATCCGCGATGTCACCCAACAGCGGCAGATTGCTCAAATGAAAGACAGCTTCCTGGCCATGGCCGGCCACGAGTTGCGCTCGCCGTTGACGGGGATTTCCGGCTGTCTGACCTATGTCTTGGAAGAAGTGAAAGACCTGCCTACCGAGGTGAATCAATGGTTGAGCATGGCCCTGGAGTCCAGCGATCGCCTGTTACGCATGGTAGCCAAGTTGCTGCATGTGCAAAAGATCGAGAGCGGGCACCAGATCTTTAACAAGATGCACATGGAAGTGGGCAGCTTCATGAATGCATTGGAGCTGTCCTTTAAAGGACTTACGGTCAGCACGGGCATCCCGGTCAAGATTCTGGAGCGAGGAAGCGGCCTGCATATCTGGGCCGATTCGGACGCTTTGCGCCAGGTACTGGAAAACCTGGTGTCCAACGCGGTCAAGCACTCGCCGGAGGACAAAGCGGTAGAGATAAGCGCCTGCCTGGAAGACAACCGGGTAAGATTTTCGGTAACCGACTTCGGCTCGGGTATCCCCCAACGTTTCCGGGAGACCATCTTCCAAAAATTCACCCAGGTCCCGGGTGACCGCGCGGGCAAGAAGGGAACGGGCTTGGGCTTGAGCATCGCCAAGGCCATCGTAGAAGAGCACAAGGGCAGCATCGGCGTCGATTCCGAGGAAGGCAAATACACCACCTTCTACGTCCAATTCCCCCTCTTCCAAGCACCCGGTCGATAAGTTCAACCGATCCTTGCGTACTTCTATGTCTTCCTCGTCCGGTAGGGCGGAAAGCGAATGCCAAAAAAGAGTTTTCTGCCTCTAAAGCGAGATGATTTCCAATATGATGATGCCAAACCCGAGCGGGCATCGTATGTTGTTCAGGTATGGATTATTTTGAAAAGGATACCCCATGACGGTTCTGATCATCACGCATAGCAACGACCACGAGTGCACCCCGCTGGTTGTTGACGCCGTCTCGCGCAAGGGCGGCAATGCAGTCTGTTTGAACACCGACCGCTTCCCCACTGAAGAGCGCCTGGTCCTGGGTTTGGGCAAGGGGCTGGACGGCCAACGCCTGATTACGGCAGACGGCGAGGTAGACCTGGATAACTTGACTTCCGTTTATATTCGCCGCTTTCGAACCGGGGACGGGTTGCCCGGGAATATGGACCCTCAATTAAGAGCGCCCTCGGTCGATGAAGCCAGGCGGACATTGTTCGGCTTGCTTTTTTCTACCAACGCCTTCGTATTGGACCCCTACACCAATGTGCAACACGCCGAAAACAAGATGCTGCAACTGGAACTGGCGCGTTCGGTGGGTCTGGAGTGTCCCGATACCCTGATTACCAACAACGCCGACGATGTGCGCACCTTCGTCGCTGCCGCCGGCGGCAGCGTGATCACCAAGATGCAGTCCAGCTTCCAGGTTTTCCGGGAAGGCGTGGAGCACGTCATGTTCACCAACACCCTGGACGCGGAGAACCTGGACGACCTGGCCGGTTTGGAGCTGTGCCCCATGATGTTCCAATCCAAAGTCCCCAAACAGTTGGAATTGCGGGTGACCGTGGTGGGGACTCAGGTTTACGCGGCGTCCATCGACAGTCAATCCTCGGAAAAAGCAACCGATGACTGGCGGAAGAGCGGTGTTGAATTTTGCAGCTTATGGAAGCCCTACGAACTTCCCGATGACGTGCAAACCAAGATCCTGGCTTTGATGGATCGCATCCAGTTGAACTACGGCGCCATGGACATCATCCTCACGCCCGACGGACGTCACGTTTTCATCGAGGTGAATCCGGTAGGGGAGTGGTTCTGGCTGGATCGTTACGCCGGTTTTCAGATCGCCGACGGCCTCGCCGATCTGTTGTTGGGCAATGTGCCGCGTCGACAGACGGCGATTCGCGGGGAGGTATAAGGTGACTGTTTTGATCGTAACCCATAGTCAGGAGAATCCCTGCGTGCAAAAGGTGCAGGATGTGATCGCCGAGGAAGGCGGTCAAAGCTTTCGGTTCAATACGGATCGTTATCCCGGCCGAGATATTCTTTCCCTTGGTTTCGGAAAGGGTGTCCCTAAACGCAGGTTGGTGAGCACCGAAGGCGAACTGGACCTGGATACAGTCAGCGCGATCTGGTATCGCCGTATGCGTATCGGCAAGAATCTACCCAAGGGCATGGACCCGCAACTGGCGGCGCCGTCCAACGAGGAATCACGGCGCACCTTCCGGGGGATGATGGCGACCAGCGCGCCCTTTGTGCTGGACCCGCTGCAGAACATTCGCTATGCCGAGAACAAGCAACTGCACGCCCTTGTAGCCCGCAAGGCCGGCCTTGAGGTGCCCGACAGCCTGTTCACCAACGACCCCGGGGCGGTGAGACGTTTTGCCGATGCCCATCCCGACGGTATCATCACCAAGATGCAATCCAGTTTCGCGATCTATCGAGACGACGAGGAGCAGGTTGTCTTCACCAATAAGATGACTGAGGCGGACCTGTCCGAATTAGACGGGCTGAACCTGTGCCCCATGATCTTTCAGGAGATGGTGCCCAAGAAGTTGGAACTACGGGTGACGGTGGTCGGCAACGAGATCTTCTGTGCCGGTATCGACAGTACGACCATGGAACGGGCCGAAAGCGACTGGCGCAAGGAAGGTCACGCCTTCGCCGAGCATTGGAAACCCTACGAACTGCCGGAAGCGGTAAAGGCCGGTTTGTTGAAGACCATGGATTTTCTTCAGTTGAACTATGGCGCGATCGACATCATCCTAACCCCGGACGACCGCTACGTGTTTCTGGAAGTGAACCCCTGCGGCGAATTCTATTGGCTGGAAATGTATGCCGATCTGCCCATTTCCAAGGCCATTGCAAGGCTGTTGACGGGCAAGATACCGCGGCGCTTCACCGGCGGTCACGTGACGGTTCCGGCCTCTGCGCGATGACGTCTTATCTTTCTACAAATTCTGCAATAGCTGATCATGGTTAAATTGTTGACAGGGGTAATTAGGTTGCTAAAATGAAGCCGTCACAAATTGTGAATTGGAATGAATCACTAACAAGGAGTATAGAAAATGAAAAAGCTCTCGCTTAATGAGCTGAAGGTTAAAAGCTTCACTACATCGATGGACGAGAAAACGGTTGGCGGCGGCAGCGGTCCCGTATGCAGTTGGGGTGGTTGTAATACCTATGGGGGGTGTGTCACCGATTTCAATGCATGTGATACGGGTGCCCCCGAAATTTGCAGCAACTTCAACTGCACTCAGGGTCTTTACTGCACCGATAACTGCACCTTCATTTGCTAACCCGCTTGCTTTTATTAACGAACACGGGCCTCGCGAGTTGAATCGCGAGGCCTTTTTCATGACCTCATAGCTCCCTTAAGTCGCGCCTTGCTTTTTTGATTGCCCTTTGTGCCCGAGATCCCGAAAATAACCCTTGGATCGAACTCGAGCGAGGTTAAGCATGTCTTCGAACATTGCCGCTGTCATTCTCGCGGCCGGCAGAGGTACGCGGATGGGTTCCGCCAAACCAAAGGTGCTGCACGAAATCGGCGGTGTGACCATGCTGGAACGCATTACGGGCGCCTGTGGGGCTGCCGGAGCCGGCAGGGTGATTGTGGTAGTCGGTAACAATGAAGACCAAATCCGCCGCGTGACGGGTGATCGGGTTGAATATGCCCGCCAGGAGCAACCCCTGGGCTCCGGCGACGCCCTGAAATCGGCTTTGCCTCAGTTGGCAGGATTTCGGGGCGATCTCCTGGTGTTGATCGGTGATGCGCCGCTGATCACCCCGCAAATCTTGAGCGCTCTTATCGACAAACGCCGCCGGGAGAAGCTGGGGTGCGTCATCTTGACCGCGGTCTTCGATCCCATTCCGCCTTACGGGCGCGTAATCCGCGATGACCGGGGCCGGGTGACCGAGATCATCGAGGAAATCGATTGTACCGAGACGCAACGGCTTATCTCCGAAGTACATACCAGTCAGTATTGTCTGGATGCCGAGCGGGTCCTTCCCCTGGTGGCGGAGATACCGCAAAACGAAAAAAAAGGGGAGTACTTCCTGCCGCATATCGTCGGCCTGTGTCACCGAAGGGGGTTCGGCGCCGGAACGCTTTCCGCGCCCGACCCTGACATCACCATGGGCGTCAACACGCCGGAAGAGCTGGAAAAAGTACGCGCCTGGTTGGCCGCGCAAGACCGATGAAACCTGAGATCAACAGGCCGCCGGAAAATGGGTCTCCTTGCGGATTTCTTCCATGAACTTGGGCAAGACCTCGTTATAACAGGTCGGACAAGCACCGTGGGTCAGACGGCCGGTGATTTTTTCCAGTTTCTGCCAGATGGACGGTCCGGTGCGAACTCGTCGGCAGTACATGCAGATGGTAGACAGGTCGTGGTCTTTTTGGTGTTCTTTGGGAGTCATAAGGCAAATCCCTCCGTTTTGGGATCGAGAAACACGGTAATCCATTAGATTGATAAATGGTACCCAACGCAACAGCCTTACTTCTATTTACAGTGTTTGAGGCAGTTTGGTTACATGGAATAACCTCGTGTGCGATACTTTTTACACGTCAGCCGGCCCGTTGCCAGCGGGCCCTTTCGGTTAAAAGGTATGCTCGTAAAGGATTTGAGGCCAATGTGCGGCATTCGGGGAATTTCGGGGTATGCAAAGGCGGATTACAATATTTTTACCTGTGCCGGGAATGCCGACCGGCAGCGATTGAGTTACCGGTCGAATTGTCGGGTCGCCGGGGCGGCTGATGCCTGCCTTTTGTTTCTGTTTTTCGCGCGAGGATTGGCTCGCTGCCGGATATTCACATGACAACCCGCACATCCTCGACTTCAACGGCCCCCCGATCTTTTGGGGTCTTTTGCATCTTCCTGGACTCGGGAGGCTTTTAACGGTAGAATAGGGGACCTGCTTGGGATTATGCTTCCCCTGAAGTAGAATGACTGACGTTTTTATATTTGAACCTGCTCAAAATCGCCATGCTGCTGTCGGGTTCTCTAAGAGCCCGGATACTTCCCTTTCTATAATTGAGGCGCATCGATGCAGAATATCCAGGGTTACCAGCTTACTGAGACTATAGCCAGGAGTGACAATACCACTGTCTACCGAGGTAATCGCAAGACAGACGGGTTGCCCGTGGTCGTAAAAACCTTCAGTATGTCCTATCCTCCGCGAAAGGATCTGGCTCGCTTGAAGTTGGAATACGATCTGGTGAAAAGCCTGGACCATCACGGCATTGCCGGGGCGGTGGATCTGGTCAAAGTCGACAAGAAGTTGGCTTTCGTAATGGAAGATTTCGGGGCGGTCTCCCTGGGAGAGTGGGCTCGGGCCCAAAGGCCCGGGATCGCGCGATGCCTGGAAATTGCCGTGCAGCTCTGCGATATCCTGAACGCCGTTCATCTCAGCGACATCATCCACAAGGACATCAAACCCTCCAATATCGTCATCAATCCCAACAACGGTAAACTGGGCATTATCGACTTTTCCATTGCTTCCCGGCTCAGTCGCGAGAAGCAGGGCATGGTGGGCATCAACTATCTGGAAGGTTCGCTTCCCTATATTTCACCCGAGCAAACCGGCCGCATGAACCGGCATATCGACTACCGATCCGACTTGTATTCCCTGGGCGTTTCGCTTTACGAGTTGATAACCGGGCGGTTGCCCTTCATCGAAAAGGAAGCGCTGTCCATGGTCCATTGCCATTTGGCCGAGACGCCGCCGTCCGCCCATGAGGTCAAGGACGACGTCCCCGAAATGGTGTCGGCGGTTCTCAACAAGTTGATGGCGAAGACCGTGGAGCGCCGCTACCAAAGCGCCGTCGGGTTACGCGCCGACTTGGAAGAATGTTTGGCCCGCTTGCGCAGGGAATCGCGCATCGATTTTTTCGAAACGGCCCGTTTCGATATGCCCTTGAAGTTACAGGTCTCGCAGCGGCTCTATGGACGCGAGAGCGAGATCGCCAAGTTGATGCACGCCTTCCAGCAGGTGGCCGACGGCAGCACCGAGATGATGTTGGTGGCCGGTTACTCCGGGGTCGGCAAGTCCGCCCTGATCGGCGAAGTCCATCGTCCTATGGTAGAACGGCGCGGTTTCTTCCTGACCAGCAAGTTCGACCAGTACCGGCGGAATATTCCTTTCCAGGCCATCAGCGAGGCGTTTCAAGGATTGATCCGGCATATCCTCTCCGAACCGCGGGAGCAGATCGAACGTTGGAAGGAAGATATGCTGGCCGCCCTGGAAAACCGCGGCCGGGTATTGACTGACCTGATCCCCGAGCTGGAACTGATCCTGGGCCCGCAACCCGCCGTCACCGTATTGGAAGGCGAAGAGTCCAAGCGTCGACTGATCGACGTCTTCCAAAGTTTCCTCGGTGTTTTTACGGCCAGGGGTTATCCGCTGATTTTCTTCCTGGATGATTTGCAATGGGCCGATCAGGCTTCCCTGGATTTGCTGCAAAGTCGCATGACGGTCGATGAGGGCGAGAGCCTGCTGGTTTTGGGCGCCTACCGCGATAACGAGGTCGACCCGTCTCACCCCTTGATGCTTACCCTGGACAAGATTGCCAAAAAGAAGACTTTCGAGACCATCGAACTGGCGCCGTTGGACCTGGCCAATACCAACCAACTGGTGGCCGATACGCTCTACCACGAGCCCCCCAAAACCAGGAACCTGGCAACCCTGCTGCACGCGAAAACCGGCGGCAACCCCTTCTTCCTGGGCCAGTTTCTCAACACCCTCTACGCCGAGAAGCTGGTGTATTTCGACCCCAAGCTCAAGCAGTGGACCTGGTCCATGGACGATATCGCGTCCATGGAAGCCTCCTCCAACGTGGTCGAATTGATGACCGCCCGTATCAACAAATTAACGGAAGAGACGCGGGAATTATTACGTCTGGCCAGTTGCCTGGGCAACACTTTCGACCTGAAGACCCTGGCCGTGATCAGTGACCGCGAACCGCGTGCGGCTGCCGACGGTCTCTGGGACGCCGTGGTAGAAGGTTTGGTGGTGCCCCAAAGCGATGACTATCGCTTCTATCGCAACACCGGCAAGGACGCCTACCTGCCCGATCCCGGCAAGGTCGTCTACAAATTCCTGCACGATCGCATTCACGAAGCGGCCTATTCGCTGATGTCGGAAGACGACGCCAGGGAGATCCACCTGCGGATCGGGCGCCTGCTGCTGGAAAATGTTTCGGGGGAAGAGCGCGACGAACACATCTTCGATCTGGTCAACCACTTCAATATGGGCGCCGCCCTGATTACCGACCGGGAAGAAGCGGACCTGGTGGCCGCGCTGAACCTGAAAGCCGGCAAGAAGGCGCGTAGTTCCACGGCCCACCTGGCCGCGTTGAACTATCTCCGCCAGGGCACGGAATTGCTGGGCGAAACCGAGGCGGCATGGAAACGTCAATACAGAACCATGTTCGAGTTGTCGCGCAACCGCACCGAATGCGAGTACCTGTGCGAACATATGGACAAGGCCGAGGAGGTCTTCGCCGACACCCTGGCTCATGCGGCGAACCGGCAGGACAAGGCCGATATCTACGAGTTGATGATGGGCGCCTACATGAAGTTCGGGCGCTTTACCGAGGGCGTGAAGTTCGGGAAGGCCTGCCTGGAATTGTTCGGTATCGGCCTGCCCGCCATCGATGACCCGGACGGTATTCAGCGCGAGTTGGAGCAGGAGTACAAGAACATCGAGGTGCTGATCGAAGGCCGTGATATCGAGGGCATTTCCGATGAACCGGATGCCGAGGACAGCGATCTTTCCATTGTCATGAGCATGTTGCACCAAACCTGGAACAATTCCTACTTTGCCGAGGGCCTCTACGACTTGGGCACCCTGGCCGCGTTAAAGATTGCGACCATCTCCTTGCAAAGCGGCATGACCAACTATTCCTCGTTCGGATTTGTGACCTACGGTCTCAACCTTTGCGGTAAGGGACAGTACAAAGCCGGCGATGATTTCGGCCGCGTGGGCATCCGCCTGCAGGAACGCTTCGACAACATCTATCTTGTGGCCAAGATCAACAACCTGTTTGCTCACTTCATCAGTCACTACCGCCGCCATTTCCGCAACAATATCGGCCACTACGAGAAATCCTACCGGGCCTGTCTGCAAACCGGGGATCTGTGGTACGGCGTCTGGGCGGTCAACTACATCCCCCACATTCGCTTCATGATGGGCGATCCGCTCGACGAGGTCTATGCCGAGGGTCTGAAGTACACGCCTTACGCCAGGGGCAGCGGCGTAGATATGATGTGGGAACTGCTGAACCTGGACCAACACATCATTCTCAACCTTCAGGGTAAGTTGGACAACCCGAATCGCCTGTCTTTTGACGACGATACCTTCAACGAGGAAAAGGTAATCGAACTGCTGAAGGGCGTACCCTTCGACTTCGGCCTGTTCTGGGTGCATTGCTACAAGTCGTTCGTATATTTCCTCTACGGGGCCTACAAGGAAGCGCTTGAGTTGAGCATGAGCGCCGACAAAAACAAGAACACGGCGCCCGGTCTCATGTTGAGCGTTGACCAGCATTTCTACAACAGCCTGATCATCGCCGCCAACTGGCCCGATTTCAACGAGGAAGAGCGCAAGACCTACGGTGACAAACTGGCCGAAAACCTGGAACTCATGAAGGTTTGGAGCGAGTCGGGCCCGGACAATTACCTGCATAAGTACCAGGTGATGCTGGCCGAACAGGCGCGGCTCGAGGGTCGTTATGACGACGCTCTGGATAACTACGACGCCGCTATCGACAGCGCCCGGGAATTCGGTTTCATGCAAAACGAGGCCGTTATCAATGAATTGGCGGCGCGCTGCTTCCTGGAACGCGGCCGTCGCCGGGCGGCGCGCGGTTATATTTCCGAGGCCCATTACCTGTACTCTCGCTGGGGCGCCAGGGTCAAGGTACAGGACATGGAGGCGAAGTACGGCGACCTGATCATTCAGGGCTCACATATGAAGCATCTCTCCGATACCACGGTGACCGGCGTGACCTCCATTTCGGACCGCTTGGACCTGGACGTGGTGATGCAGGCCTTTCAGACCATTTCCTCCCAGATCGTTCTGGGATCGCTTTTGAAAGAAGTCATGCGGTTGGTGATCCTGAATGCCGGGGCCACGCGCGGGGCCTTGATGTTGGAAGATCAGGGCGAGTGGTTCGTGAAGGCTCGCGGCACCAAGGACGATATCGAATTTATCGAAGACAGCAGCGCACCTCTGGAAGGCGCCGTCGATCTGTCTCTGAGCATTGTTCACTTTGTAGCCAAAACACGTGAAGACGTAGTTTTGAGCAACGCCTTGGAAGAGCCGCTGTTTCGTTCGGACACCTACATCGCCCGCGTCAACCCCAAATCGGTGTTGTGTACGCCCATCAGCCACCAGGGCAAACTGAGCGCGATCTTGTACCTGGAAAACAATGTCAATGTGGGCGCTTTCACCGAGCACCGGGTGAACCTGATGCAACTGCTGTGCGGCCAGGCGGCGCCGTCGCTTGAAAATGCGCGTCTGTATGCGTCCTTGGAAGAATACAGCCAGACATTGGAACAGAAGGTCGATGAGCGTACCCGCGAGTTGAGTGTCAAGAACCGGCATATCGTCAGTTCCATTCAATACGCGCAACGCATCCAAACCGCCATTTTGCCGGAGTTGGCCAGCATCAAAGACGTATTCAAGGAGTGCTTCGTACTGTTCCGGCCCAAGGACATCGTTTCGGGTGACTTCTTCTGGTTTTCCCAACGCAAGGATGCTACGTTTGTAACGGCCGTCGATTGTACGGGACACGGCGTTCCCGGCGCTTTTATGTCCCTGATCGGCAATACGCTGTTGAACCGGATCATCAACGAAAACAATGTCTACGAACCGTCCGTCATCCTGCGTGACTTACACGAGGGGGTTCGCGCGGCTTTGCGCCAGGAGATGGGTTCAGGGACGACCGACGGTATGGATATGTCCCTGTGCCGCATCGAGGCCGGTAAGCGCCGCATCACCTTTGCGGGTGCTCGGTGCCCCCTATACCTCTTTCGCTGCAATCAAAACGAGGACTTGGAGATCATCAAGGGCGACCGCAAATCGATCGGCGGACGCCAGAAGGAAGAGCGGCGGCAGTTCACCGACCACGTCCTCGACTACAAGGCGGGTGACTGTATCTACCTGAGCACGGACGGATTCACGGATCAACCCGGACCCGCCGGCGAAAAATACGGTCCGAAGCGGTTCCGTAACTTCCTGGCGAGCATCGCCGGGCAAGACATCGCCGATCAGGAAAAGGCCCTCATCAAAGAATGGACGCATCACCTGGGCTACGGGGCGCAACGGGACGACGTGACCGTGATCGGCGTCCGTTTGTCCTAAGCGGTTCGAACCGACCGGAGGTCAGGCGCCGGCGGCCAGTTTCAGCACCTGCCCGTAGCCGTCCGCGATATGCGCCTGTTCCAGGGCTCCGTTTTCGCGCAGCATACGGTGCATCGCGGCCAGGCGATAATGGGGCACGGTGGGCAGCAGGTGGTGTTCCAGGTGGTAGTTGACATGATGTGGCGCCACGGTGAAGCGGGACAACCAACCGGCCCGGGTGGTGCGCGTGTTGCGTAGCGGGTTGGGGTCCATATCGGTACAGGCGTGCTCCGCAATGGCGCGAATACGCAGGAACAGGCTGTAGGTGGTCATATAAGCCGCTACCCACAGGAGATACAACAGGGGCTCACCGGCCAGGGCGAGGATGCCGAACAGGACGGCATTGGTCAAAACGACCGGGAACAGGTTTTTGGCGCCCAGGGCAAGCACGTCCCAAAAGCTGCGATTGGTCTGGTCGATGCGTTTGGCGCCGTGCGACGCGGTATAGGTGATCAGGCCGAAGTCCATGGCCAACTGCGCGACGATGCGCTTGACGGCGGTCACCCCGATCAGGTCGCGGGCAAGCTTGCGCATCATGGACAGACGACTGACGGGAAACGGCGTCACCAGGCCCAGGTCGACATCTTTTTCGGTATTGGTAAAAGCGTGGTGGGTTTGGTGATGCTTCCGGTATTCCGCGAGCTTGTTCCAGGTAGGCGCGGCACAGAACCAGTGGCCGAAGAAGTCGTTCAAGCCGGGCGTGCGAAACAGGGAACGATGCCCGGACTCATGCATCAAGATGGCCAGCGCCAGATGTTGCCCGCCCAAGATGATCAACGCGAACACGATGGTCAAGGGGTTGGGGAAGACCGCTGCCAGAACGAAGGCGAAGGCTATCAGGCCCCAGGTGGTCAACAGCGATTGAAAACCCTCGTGGTTGGTAGGTGTCAATAATTGCTTGATCTGTTCGCGGGTCAGGACATCGGTGACCTTGACCGGTTTTGGCATCTGAACGCCCCTTCATCTTTCTTTTTTCAAGATAACCCCTGAAACCGAAATACGCAAGACGTGTTTGTCGTGCACAGTATTCAAACCCGGATGATGTCCCATGCAAGCCCCAGGTCGGCTTTTCATCTATAATAGTCACACCATCTCCAGGGGACGGGCCATGACTGCTTCAGGAACCATAACCATCGAGGCCGATCACGACCTCGATGCTCTGCTCAAAAAACTTCAAATTTTTGAGGCGCATCCCGAGCGCTCGAACTGGGACATCCTGGTCTTGAGCGAACGGGAAGAATTTCCCGCCGTCAGTGCGGTGGTCTCCGAACATTTCCCGGGAATGAATGCATTGGATATCGGTAGTTTTGCCGATCCCGCAATTGCGTCAATGGTTCTGGCGGCGTCTCAGGGCGATCGCATCGCTTTCATTCCGGCCGAACTGGAACCCTGTGTTCCACCCTTTGCCGACGTCGACGAAGACCGGCTAATACCGTTGGTAGCCGATGTTCCCTATCCCGAGTGGAATTTCGAGGAGCACCAGTGGATATGTCGGGGTTGGTTGGTTCATCGCCGGACGATCGCCCGGCCGGTGGAGCGGGGACATCTTTTTGGTTGGGATCTGCTTTCCATTGCCCATGCGAACGAGGACCGGTCTCTTCAATGGCTGTCGGCGTCGCCTTCCCATCCGCCGCTTCCCGAACCGGCAAAGGGGACACCGGTCCTCACCGGCGCATCTCGAATCATGGCCCTGATTACCCATTTCGGCTGTGAGGATACCCTGGCTCAAGCAATTGACTCTATGGTGAACCAGTCAAGGCCGCCGGATGCTATTGTGGTGATCGATGACGCCTCGGAAAATCCTCCTACCGCAATCGTCGCCGGCTTCCCCGGGGTGACCCTGGCGCGAAGCCTGGAAAACGTGGGTCTCTTCCGGCTCATCAATCAGGCCGTTGCGGATACGGATTATGACGGTTACATGATCCAGGACGCTGATGACTGGTCGGCAAATGATCGGCTTGCCCTGCTGCTGACGGAGGCCGAACGTAGCGGGGCTGAAACGGTGGGCACCCAACAGTTACAAATCGTGGATCCCGTGGACTTGACCGAGGCGCAAATCGAACGGATGCCGCATGGTCTGATTTTACCGGTCAATTTCCCGCTGGATCCCAATCATGCCCTGGCTCATAACCCCTGCCATTGCCAGTCTGCTTTCCTCCTGAGCCGGGCCCTCTGGAGCCGGTTAGGCGGTTACTCCACGGCTTGGCGTTTCGGCATGGATACGGAGCTACAATGGCGTGCCGCCCATACGGCCCGCATGGTGAACATCCCGAACTATTCCTATTACCGGCGCCTTCGTCCCGGCTCGCTTACTACCGACCCTCAAACCGGCCTGGGTTCACCCGCCCGGCAGGAAATGCGCCGCACTCTCGAAGAGAGGTATGCCGCCAACCGCAACGCATCCAAACCGGATTTAACGCCCCTGGCCACGGCGCCGCCTATCGAACTGGTGCATGTCACGGGTCCTCGGGTGCTTCGCTCTCATTCCTGAATTTTTCCGCCAGTCGCTCCAGAAAAGGCCGCCAATACCGGTTTTGAACCGTTGTCAGATCGTGGTCCCGTAAAACGAATTCCCGACCCCGGCGACCCATGGCCGCGCGATCTGCACTAAAAATACGTTTCATGCATTCGTAGAGATGGTCCGGGTCCGGATCGGCCACATAAGCGCCCTGGTTGGTGAAGCGCTTCCCCCTCAACTTCAACTGGTACCCGGTGACGCCGTCTTCCACCAGGTCGCGCATGGCGGTGAAGTCGGTTGCGATCACGGGGACCTCGCAGGCCATGGCCTCGATGATCGGCACCCCGAAACCCTCGTTTTCGGAGGGAAGCAGTTTCGCATCAAACGCGCTGTAGACACGGGCCATGACATCCCAATCCGCCAGCATCATCATCTGGTAATCGTCCATGGTATACAGAGCGTCCGCAATACCCAGGTAGCGGGCGTAGCCGTCTATGTCGAAGCCGCCCTCGCGCTCGAAATGGGTGTGGATGTAGAGCCCCGATTTCGGATGTTTATCATGGAACCTTTTAAAGGCGTCCAAGACGTGTTGAAAACCCTTGCGCGGAGGATTGGTGCCGTTGGCGGCGACCATGCCGAAGAGAAATATGTCCTCGGGGATTTCCAAAAACCGCCTGCATTCAGCTTTGTCCCGTTTGTAGAAGATGCCGGCATCGACGGTATGGGGAATATACGTATTGTCAATGCCCAGACGGTCCAATTCGCGATGGCCGTAAGGTGCGAAGGTGATCGCATGATAAGCCTCGTGCAGCCTTGCCAACACCCTGGCAGGAGCCGGTTCGTGATCGATCGGGGTGATGGGTACCCAACGAAGGCCCAGCTTGGCAAATCGCTTGACCGCATCCAACTGCAAGGTCCAAATGTCGGTGAAAGTAAAGGCGGCATGGGGCTGGAAATGCCAGGCGTGCAACATCAGCGCGTCTTCGCCCATTTTGTCGGCTAGGGCAGGGTAGTAGCGTACACCCTCGTGTTCCAGGATGCCGCCGGTCAGACCGGTGTAACACACCACGGCTGCCTGATGTCCCAATGCGGCCGTCATCTGCAGAATTTGCTTCATCTGCTGACCGTAACCGGTCGGCACCCACGGCGGCACCGAGTGAAACATGAGACGCATGGCCGTGTCCTTTCAGGTTGCCGGGTGAAGACTTACCCGAGCATTAGATGAAAAACCCGCCCTTACTCCAGAAGAATGGAATCACCGCGGAAACCGGCGCGAAACCGCCACAGATCGTCTTTGGGAATTTTCTTGAAGGTGCGGTCTTCAACTTGATTCTCTTTGGCTTTTTCCGAGTTATTTTGCATGAGGTTACCTCTCTAGTATAGATTTAGTCTCTACAAGAGGCTAGGGAAGAAGCAATAAGCCAACATACGTCGGCTTATTGCAAAAAGTTTCAAAAAGTGGCAGACCGTCAGCTTTTCAGGATGGAATCGCCGCGGAAACCGGCGCGGAAACGCCACAGGTGATCTTTGGTGATCTTTTTGAAGGTCATGTCTTCGACTTTGTTCTTCTCGATTTTCTGTTGATTGCTTTTCAAATTACACCTCTCATTTTATTGCGTACCGCTGGAACGCGGATACGGATATCAACTGTGAGTTTGTTTACGCTAGGGAATAAATTTTCGTTTCAAGATCGATAAATTGCTCCGGCAGATCGCAATCGACTTATCGTTACCGAGCTATTTATCGTCGGAAAGGACCATGGATAAAAAGGAGTTATACGTCCGGCGAAGGTTTTCGTCTGAACGTGTCGTAAGAAATCTGAGCTACCGGGCGGCGGCATGCGGCCGGTGCGCTCAGGCATTTTCAGAGAGCTTGTCGGGGAAGACGGAACTTCCCTGACAATAATTCTATCGACCATTATTCGAAAAAAATAAACAATTTGCAATACGAATTTGGATTCTTCAAGGAATTCAGGCCGGTTTAGAAACTTGTCGGCTGCAAAAAAAGAGATTGTTACACGGTGTTCAAAAATGTGGGTGGCGGTCAAAAGGCCGGCCGTAGCTTATAAAAGGCGTGATGTATAGACTATCCAACAGGGTTAAGGATAGAGCTTGACGATTTCTTCCAGATAGGCCGCGCAGTAATCCGGCATATCCCGTTCACCGGGAGGGTGCTCTTCCTGCTCGAAATGGGCCGAACCGGACACGTTAGCCCCGTGGATAAAGCGCAGAACATCGTGCGGCTGGTTCTCCCAGGTCACCCATTTGACCATGGTCTTGACACCGCGACAGAAAAAACTGTCCTCGTGAACCTCCAGGCTCCGGTAGACCATGTCCTTGTGTTTGCGGAACATGATGCTGCCCGCAAAACCGCCGGGGTGATAGTCCACCCATCCCGCATCGGTGGCGAAGGCGTATTTGATCTGGAAAGCCGGGAATGCGGCCTCGGCGCCGGACTGCATCATGGCATCCAACTGGCGACGGATCAAGCCGGGACTGCGCCAGTCGTCATCGTCCCATTGCACGCAAACCGCGCCCTCGGGAACCGCTTTCAGCGTCAGGTTTCTCATCTCCCCCAAGCTGGGCCGTTCATTGATCTGCACCTGAATGATGCGATCCTCGGGCACGCCTTCCGCTTGGAAGCGATAAGTACCGTGGTTCACGATAACCAGGTAGCGGTTGGGGTAGTCCTGGGCCAGGAAGCAGACGACCCCGCGCCTGGCCAGTTCGGCCCGCGCATCGTCCTTGCCCGTGACCATGAGAGCATAAACCGGTTCGCCCTCTGTACCGAAAGACATGTCCGCCAATTGCGACCAGTCTTTGGGATCGATGCTAACTGTCTTCAAATCCATGGCTTCCTTTCCTTCGACACCGAAGTGCGTTATTCTATAACGGCCTTTACTGAAAAGGCAATCCGGGAGTTCCGATGCAGCCCACGCCACGATTTTTTGCCTACCCGTTCACCACGGCGGAAGCGCGCTTTCGCTGGGACTATGACCGCTTCTTCTACGACCGTTGGTGTAAAGAGGCCGGCGCCGCCCTGGACGCCCATCCCTGGCGAACCGACGATCCGCGAGAGGCCGATTTCTTTGTGGTTACCGACACCCTGCGTTGGCTTCCCTTTGCCGGCGTGGACCACGAATCGTTCCTCGCCGACAGTCTGCTTGTCCACCGGGGGACCGGGAAGCCGCATGTGATCTTCGATTTCACCGATCATCCCATGCCGGTCATCGAGGCGCCCGGCATGATCATCTGCAAATCGGCCTGGCACGAGGCTTTCTACGAACCGGAGCACCATGTCCCCATCCCCCAATTTCCCCGCTACCGTTTCGACCGTTCCCACGCCAAAGCCTCGGAGCGTCCGTACCTGGCCGGTTTCAAGGGCAATCCCAGGCCCGAATGCGCCGATGTGCGTACCGAATTGATGACCCTGGACGACGACCGTCGCATGATGATCAAAAGCGGCGTTTTTCTGCCCGAACATCTCCAGATTACCGAGGACGGCGAAGCACATGAGGTTCCCGTTTCCGGTGAATACAGCTATACCGAACTGATCTTCAATGCGACCTTTGCCTTGCTGCCGCGAGCCAATGGCTTTGCGCTTTCCTATCGCATGATCGAATCGATGAACGCCGGGTGTGTGCCGGTAGTCATTTCCGACGGCTACATCCTGCCCTTCAACGACCTGCTGGATTACTCTTCTTTCTCCCTGCACGTACCCGAATTACAGGTCCAACGCCTGGAGGCGATCCTGGAGGAAAACCTGCCGCGCGCCGATACGCTACAGGCGGAGAGCCTGCGTGTTTTCCATACCTACTTCTCCTCCACGGCAAAGATCATTCACCACACACTGGTCCTGGCTGCAAACCGCGCCCTGCCGCTTACCGCATAGGAGAAGGCAATGAACCAAGCCGTTAAGGGAATTAATTTCTTCACCAGCGTCAACCAATTCTTCGGCGCCGGCGTGGCCGGTAAGGGCTTCGCGCTTAATCTGGAGCCGCTTACCGATGTGAGGCTGGAGGTCAGCCCGGCAGCCCTGTCCGAGTTGGAAACCTCTGAAGATGCCGAACGCCGGCGCCTGTATGAACTGGCCCGCAAGCCGGTTCTGCCCCAATATCCCTCCCTGGTGCGGGGGGGTCTCATGAATCGCCGTTGGATCTATCCCGATGACTGGCCGCTGCGCACCAGTGATAAACCCGGTCACGGCCTTACAGTCGGCCATATCTTTTTCGAATTCGATCAACTGCTGCCGGAAGAACTGGCGTGGATGGACGGCATCGACCTGTTGACCACCGGCTCCCAATGGACCACCGATATCGCCCAAGCCCACGGACTGAAACGCGTCGCTACGCTTTACCAGGGAGTTGACCGCAACTTATTCAAACCCAATCCCTTTTGGGAACGGCCGGCCCGGTTCGACGACCGCTTTGTGGTCTTCAGCGGCGGCAAAATAGAGCACCGCAAGGGGACGGACCTGGTGATCGCCGCCTTTGCCCGCTTTATCGAGACTCATCCCGACGCACTGCTGTTGATCAACGCCTATAACCCATGGCCGATCAGCCAGATGGGTTTGGCCGAATCCCCTCATATCCACTTCGACCCCGTGGCCGATTATCCCGCTGACATGAAAGACCTGCTGTTGCAAAACCAGATCCCCCGTGAAAACTTCCTGGTGATCCCGCCGGTCTCCCGGGCAGAGATTGCCGGGTCCATATGGAACAGCGATTGCGGGCTGTTTCCCATCCGTTGCGAGGGCGGCACCAACCATTTCCTGATGGAAACCATGGCCTGCGGCAAACCGGTCATTGCCACCCACACCTCCGGGCTCACCGAAATCATTCGCCCCGAGCACAACGCGATCGGTTTGGAAGCGCGGCACCCGGTCACCCCGGCCTTTCAGGTCCCGGAGCCCGAGCGAGGCATCTGGCACGAGCCGGATGTCGACGAAATTGTCGCCGCCCTGGAACGCTTGTATACCGACCGCGAACTGGGCAAAAAGCTGGGAACTCAAGCCGCCGCCGACCTCGATTTCTTCAGCTGGCCCAATCGAGCCCAAGCTCTATTGAACCTGATCGCCGAACATCAATAGCAAAGGTTTCCCCTCCGCCGATTAAGGCCCGATGTTGGTGTTGTCTGAATGCCACATGACCTGGGGTTTTACAAGATGGTGACCTTTTGCCTTTGTTGCCGTCTTCTTAATACCCCGAAGGGCGTTTTGTATTATCAGCCCCAGGTTGGTCGTGATGACTCCGTCATCGCGGCCTACCTGGGGTAACTCCAACCGTTTCGTTCAAAATGGGACATGCCATGCCACATCAGCAGTGTACACAACGCCCTTCGGGGTAGGGGGGAATCTTGAACGTATCACCCCAGGTAGGCAGTCAAGACGGTGTCTTGCCCGCCAACCTGGGGCTGGTAGGACGCAATCCCTTCGGGATAGGGATTTTTAGTAGCCGTGGTTGCTTAACTTAATCGAATTGAGCCGGATTCAGGTCTCTGGATAATTCCCCTTTCCGGTCATTGCCTGCGCCAGTAGACCGCGGTCCAATCTACCTCCACCAGGGGTTCGGTGATGCCGTGCTGATTCCTGAACTCTTCCACCGCTTTCTTACAGGCTGGAATCGAGAAGTCGTCGATAATACAGTAGCCGCCCGGCGACAATTTATCGTAGAGGTTGGTGAGCGCTTCCATGGTGGACTGGTAGAGGTCGCCGTCAAGTCTCAACAGCGCCAGTTTCTCTACCGGGGCGTTGGGAAGGGTGTCCTTGAACCAGCCCTTCAGGAAGACGACCCGGTCATCCAAGAGCCCGTATTTTTCGAAATTACCGCGTACCTCCTCCAGCGAAACCGACAACTCGTCGCACAGAAAGAAGTTGAGGCCGCGATCCTGGGGATAATTCGCGAGGTCCGGTTCGGGCAATCCTTCAAACGAGTCCGCCACGATGACTCTGCGCTCCCGATCGCCGTGGACCTCCAACAGGCCGCGCATGAAAATGACCGCGCCGCCGCGCCAGACGCCGGTTTCCATGAGATCGCCCTCGATGCCATCGCGCAACACGCTCTCTACACAGAATTGGATGTTGTTCATGCGCTTCATGCCGATCATGGAATGAGCCAGGTCGGGCCAGTCCACTTTGCCGATCTCTTTCAGGGCGGGGTCGACATCTTCTTCATCCCAAAGGGTGAAATTCAGCGTCTTTTTCAACAGTTCAATATAAAGTTCAGCGGCATGGGAATCGTTCATGATCGGCTCCAGGTATGTTGTTTCAGGCTACCGTAATCGGGGCCCGGTGATGTGATGCAGGGAGGCGGGTTCCGCCGTTTCCAGCGGCGTCAGGTCGGGTTTCTCTCCCTTTCGCTTTGCCTCGGTGTTGGCAAGGGCTTGCCTGGTGATTCTGCGGCGGACCTGCATGCGTGCATCGGAGACCATCCCGGTTTCGCCGCTGCCGGTCAGCGAGGCTGAATGAACGCGCCGATAGTAGATATAATCGGGAATGTTGACCACACGCGACACCAGCGTGGCCCGTAATTGGAACTCCGTATCGCCGCCGAAGCGCAGGCCGGTTGCAAAGCCGCCCAAACGCGACCAAAGGCTTCGGGCCAGCAGCGAGGTGGCGTGAAGTACGGCATAGCTGGGCAAGATTTGATGGGCGGCGTTGGCGTCGATGGGAAAACCGAAGGGCAGGATCATGCCGTTCGGCGCCAGTTCCGCCGCTGGTCCCAGATCCTCCCCATAAAGCATGCGACACTCCTGGCCGCCGATCAAAGACGCTCCGGTTCGCTCCGCTTCGGTCAGCAGCAATTCCAGCCGGTCGGCGGCGGACCAGTCATCGGCGTCCTGAAACAGGTAGCCGTCGAACCCGGTCCGCCGGATCACTTCCTGGACCAGGCGGTAAGGCCCCGAATTGCGTTCCGAGCGCAATAAAGTGATCGAAGGGAACTGCTTGACGATCTCCACGGGAGGCGTTTCCGAGGCGTCATCCACCACCACGATCGCATCCAGGGGTCGCGTCTGTTTGACCAGCGCGTCAATGCACTGAGCCAGCCACTCCTCACCGCGATAATGAGGAACCAGGGCCGCAATCCGCGAGGAACTTGTCAACGGCGGCTCGAGGTCCGCCGGTTCGGGTTTCGGGTAACCCGAAGCCGGCCGCCAGGAAAGCCAGGTGACGGGTCGATTCAGCCGGCGGTTCGCCTCGGCGATCGAAAGCGGGTCCCAGGTGAAGTCAATACCCTTCTCGGCGGGCTCACGCAAGAGCCCGGTGGCGGCCAACCAACCTCGGGCCAGAAAATCTCCGGGCGTGGATTCCGCCTCGGGGAAGGTGGTCTCCGCGATCCAGGGCATCAGGCTGTCATCGCCCAGACGCGACCAGGGTAGGGGAGAGGCGGGCAACTCGGCCGGCAGGAAGGCCAGTCGTTCCGTCTCGATGGAGGGCAGCAGGCAGCTAAGGCCGGCGGTGAGAAAACCGCTCACCGGATGTATCGGCACCTGTGGGAAGTCGTTTGCAAGCGCCGACCGGACGCCGGCGGCATCCGTTTCGTCACAAACGACCAGCAGGTTTTGCAGCGATTCGTTCAGTACGGCCAGTTTGGCCGCCAGGCGGTCAGTGTCGCCGTCGCCCTCTACGATCACGGTGCCTTGAATCATCATGTCTTCTCCCGATCGGCGGCTTTCGGTGTCGGTTTGGTGCAGTAGAAGACCTTTTCATCGGCGGGCACTCTCATCTTGATTTGCATGGCCTCGTCGATGATGGTGTGCGCGTAGATTACCTTGACCTCGAAACCGGCCTCTTGGAGCCGATCGGCGAAATCGGGACCGTAACGGCGCACATGATCGGGTTGTCCGAACAAGCGGGTCCGTTCATCGGGGTCCGTTACCGAGGGATCTTCAAAGGTTTTTTCGGCGGTAATCGGCACGTCGAGCAGCGCCCATCCCTTGTCATCGAGGACCCGCAGCAGTTCGCGCATGGCTGTGCGGTCGTCATCCACATGTTCCAGCACATGCGAGCAGAAGATGACCCCGAACTCGCCGTCGGCGAAGGGGATATCCGTGATATCCATTTTCATCATGGCAATCGGGCTGTCCAGGTCCGCCGACACGTAGCGGATATGCTTCAGGGCGTTGAATTTCAGGATCAATTGGGGTTCCGGGGCCAGGTGTAACATGTTGCGAAGAGGAGGCTTGAGAAGATCGCTGTGGTGTTTGAGAAAGGTCCAGGAAAACCGGTGCCGTTCAAGGCTGAAGCAGACCGGGCACATTGGTGCAGGGCGTGTGATCGAGGGATGATGTTTGACAAAACGGCTCAAATGCGAGTTGCAAAGCGAGCAATAGTGTTTCCGGCCGTAGTGACGTATCTTCCGTCCCCAGGTCGCCAGATCCCAGGCCAGGCTGTGAATGAAATTCCCCAATACGGTGATCCTTTAAGTCAGGTTTCCAACCGCTTCAGGAAACCCTTGATATTCCATGTGATCAAGAAGGATTCCCTTGAGCGATCGGATTCGAAATGCGGGTTTTCTTCCAAAAAGGTTTCTATGGCTTCATAGGGACCGGGCGAGGGACCCGCATCCAAACCGTGCCCGCAGATACTGTCTTCTACGATGAAGTAATCGCCCGGTTTTACCAGCTCTTGAAAACAGCGCAAGACGGCCAGGGTATTGTCGTAAGTGTGGCTGCTGTCCTCGATAACCATCACCGTCCCATGGGGTTCGATGAGCGCTTTCACGTCGTCGAATCGCTCTGTCGACCTGCCTTCCAAAAGGGTGATCCGGGGGTGCTCGTGAACGGCGGGCGGCACGTATTCCATCCTGGGGTCGATCCCGATAACGCGGCCGCTGCCCAGGTGATCGCAGATGTGGCCCAAGGCCAGGGTGCTGCCGCCGGCATAGATTCCTGATTCGATGATTACATCGGGCCGGGTTTCGAAAATAAGTTCCCGGTACACCCAGAAATCCATGGGGTTCTTTAAGGTGGGGATGCCGAAATAAGTGGATTCCCTGAGGATACGTCGCTGCATGTGGGCTAATATATCGCTCAAGGGCATGTTAAGGTTATCTTCTAAATAATTCATCGACGCTCCGTTAATCCGTTTCCATTCAAAAGATACCATCCTTTCTTAAACCTGCCAAGGAGAGGGTGAGGCAGGGCATAATTACTTCAGTGTTTCCGAGGGTCCTTATATGAAGAATTGGAATTTTATGATACTGCCCAGCTGAAAAAAGAAGAAAATTAGCCACAGAGTTGGTGATGCGCCGCGGCGCACTAAATGGCCGGGAAACACGAGCCAGATCCAGGAGCGTCGACTATCAGCTATTGAGCCGAGGTTCGTAGCGGAAGAAATTTTGCCACAGATCGCTCAGATCTGCGCAGATCTGAGCGATCTGCGGCTAATCCCTTTTATTTCAGCGGCTTCTTGGGATTTATCTTGTCAGGTAATCCATTTTGTTTCTTGGAAGCAGTTGATGCCCCGGGGGACAGGGACAGATTGACGGGTTTGCGAGGCGTTGTTTTCTTCGTGATTTCGTTTAGGTTTGAGTTCTCGGGTCGAGGGTTTCGGCCGGGAGTCTACATCCTTCGTTCCCGACACGGTGATGCCGAACGAAAAAGCCGGTTACTCTTTTCCGGTGGTCGTGTGTAGCCCGAAAGAAGCCGGGTGTCGGCAACCATGACCGGAAGGGTCACCTCACGGGACTTGACCTTCCCTCACGACTGTCATCTCCCGCGCCGAAGAAACTAAATGAGTCATCACCAGGGGCAGGTTATCGGCTGATTTCACAACTTACTCGTGCGGAACGGACCAGTGCCACTGGAGTGGAAGTGGTTTGTTCCGCGGAACAGACCAGTGCCACTGGAGTGGAAGTGGTCCGTTCCGCGGAACAGACCAGTCCCACTGGAGTGGAAGTGGTCCGTTCCGCGAAACAGACCAGTACCACTGGAGTGGGAGTGGTCCGTTCCGCGGAACATATGTGTGCCACTGGAGTGGGAGTGGTCTGTTCCGCGGAACAGGCATGTGCCACTCGGGTGGAAGTGCCCTGTCCCGGGCATTTGTTTACAATTTTGACCGAAAATGTATAATCACAATCGAAAGGGTAGTATTTCAACAACCGGAAAGGGCCGGCCGGGAACAAGAGGACGAAGGATATGCGACGAAAACGAGAGCGGACAGACAGAGCCGTTTTGAGAATTCTGATGGTCTTGAGAGACCGGTTCACCATGAAGACCATTTTCTCGGATCTGAAACCGCTTCGGCGTTTCCTACCCAAACTCGAGGAGATCATCACCCCCTACTTCCAAACCCTGGAAAAGGGTCAGCAGCTCTATATCAACCGCAAGGATGCGGTCAGGAAGCGCAACGAGGCGGCGGCGCAATTGGAATTGACCGTGCGCCACTTTTGGACCGTGGTCACCCTGCGCACGGAGCGCCTGAAACACGATGATGTGGCGCCGACCTACTACTATCCCTACGGCAAGGTCGAACGCCCGAAGAAAGAAAGCGCGGGTGTCTGGGTGGAATTGGGTAAACATGTCCTGGAAGGAGAGCGCATGGCGATCGCCCAAGGCCTGCCGCCGATGACCAATCCCGGCGCGGAAGATGTCGGGGCCGCGATCGCCCCGGTCGAAGCGGCCGTTCACGCGGTGGACCAGGCCCAAAAAGAATTCGGACTATGCCTGACCGAGTTGGAAGAATGCCGACCCAAGGCCGCCGCGCTGGTCGAGGAAATCGCCGAAAACATGAAACGCGCTCTCAAAGCCTACGACCCGCCCCGCCGCCGACGCATCATGCGGGCTTATGGATTCCGGTTCAAAACGGACAAGAAGCCCCGTTTGCCCAAGTCTTTGGAGGCTATGATCGATTTGCCTGATCGGTGAGGGGTTTTCGTGAGAGTTTAGGTACTAAACAGTATCCATACAGAGGCGTCAATTGTCGGATCTTTTTCCCGCGCCGAAGGTGCGCCACAATTTAGCCCAGGGCAACGCCCTGGGTAGATCATCAAAGAAATCGACAGCCCTGAAGGGGCGAAACAAACCGTGGAGAATGATTGAATTGCAAGGTTTTTATCACGCCCTTTCAGGGCTTCATTTATTTTGCCCTCTTCCCGGGGCGTTGCCCCGGGCTATTTTGTTTCAGCACCTTCGGCGCTTAAATACCGGCCTCACTCTTCCATGTTTTACATCTTCTTCTGCCGGCAATAAAGCCCTGGCCATGTTAAAGGCCTTCACCAGGCGCTGATAACTGTCGGTGTCAACAAGAACGCCGCTGGAACGGCCTTCAACGGTGATCACTACCGGGCGTCCGGTCTCACGTGTCAACTCCAGAAGTTTCTCCGGAGCTTTGCGAAGCTCACTTATCGGATGGATATCTTCTGCTGGGTTAATTGACATGATTGTGCTCCCTGCCAAACTCAGATCATCGTAACACATTCAAGCACCTTCATTTTCCGCTCTCAATCTCTTTCCGCTCTGCCAATGCCGCTTCGATTAGTTTCCGTTCTCGTTCGATTTCCAGTTTGAGCTGTTCTTCGGTGGGTAGGACCTGGAGGTATTTGGATGCGAAAATTTGTTTCCCTTCATTCAACACCGAGTATTTGGCGACGGCTTCGCTTTTGTCGGAGCAGAGAATCAGGCCGATAGTCGGGTTGTCGCCGGGCACTTTGAACTGATCTTCGTATAGGCGGACGTAGCCGTCCATCTGGCCGACGTCGCGGTGGGTCAGCTTGCCGATTTTGAGGTCGATCAACAGGAAACATTTAAGAATGTAGTTGTAGAAGACCAGGTCGATATAAAAGTCCTCGTCGTCAAAGCGGATGTGTTTCTGGCGGGCGACAAAGGAGAAGCCTTTTCCCAGTTCGAGCAGGAAGGCTTGGAGATTTTCGATAATGGCTTGCTCCAAGGTGTTTTCGTGCAATGTCGGGCTGTCCGGAAGTCCGAGAAATTCCAATACCATCGGTGACTTGATCAAATGAGTCGGGGTGACGTGTTCCCCCGGCAGACGCTCTCGTTGCCTGGATAGTAGCCCCGATTCTCCCCGGTTGGCGATGATCCGTTCGTAATAGGCCGTCTGGATCTGCCGTTCGAGCTGGGTCTTGCTCCAACCGCAGTCGGCAGATTCTCGTTCGTAGAAGTCGCGCGCCTTTTCATCCTTTACACGCATCAGGGCCCGATAGTGCGACCAGGAGAGTTGCGGTGAGAAACCTTGGACTAATTCTCCACTTGCCGGTTGGGGCATTCCAATGGCCTTAAAAACTCTCCCTGTCGGGGAGAGTTTCTCGGGGTGTTCCAATTCTCTTCCCAGTGGGGAGAGAATTTCGGAACGCCCGGAATAGACCTGGTAGAACTGTCGAAAATTCCACAGTGTTTGGGCAGAAAAGCCTTTCCCGAAACGTTCTGTCAACTGTGCCGACAAATCTTCAATAACCTGCTTCCCGTATTCGGCTCGTCCTTCCCCACTCTGGAGTTCTTGCACGATTTCTCGGCCAATCAGCCAGTTAGCCCTAACCATGTTGGTATTGACGGCACGGACGGCGTTGCCACGCGCCTGTTCGAGAATGGAGACGACGCGATCAAAGAGGGAATGATCGGTTGATGAGCTTCTTTTCTGCATGTCGCTCATTCGATCATCTCCCTGTGTCAGTGTTTTAAGCGCCGAATAACACGCTTAACATATGACATCTGGAAGTTGTTACGCAATAGCAATTTGCAAATTAGTAGTTAGTTAATACGAGTCCGATCTTTCGTCTCAGTTTTTCGGTGAACATGGTAGATCATTGTGGCCTATCTGGGACAACTAGATCTGGATCATATGACATTGATCTGAGAAATTCGCCTCGCCTCCCCCGGGGGGCGATGCCTGGCTTGCATGCACGCGGGATGTGTCACGCCCGGGGGGAATCCCCGGGTGTGCGTTGCATGGCCTTGTCATCGGGTTGCTTTTCGACGGGCGGAGCGGCGGGGTTTTCCTGCTTTCGAGCCGAAACAACTCGTTTTCCGGGTTTGACAACCAAATACAGCCGAATACGGGACCTTTGAGAAGGTGAGCCTCACTTTATCGGCTGATTGGTTGATGCTTGACGCCCGGGATCGAGGAATGATCCCTGATTTCTCGATACTGAAAGTCGGAGAGCAAAGAATCAGTCCTCATTCTTGGCGCACCGAAAGTTCAGGATC
>JASJCB010000110.1 GCA_030066195.1 Acidobacteriota bacterium | reverse complement strand
GACCATGCCTGGCGACCGCCGATGGGGCTGCTGAAGTTGGTAGAGATTGTGCTGTTGTAGCCGTTCTCGGTGATGTTAGCAGCACCCACGTCGCTGTATGCGCCGCCGGTGGAGATTTCCAGAACGCCGCCGTCGAACGAGGATTCCGTGTTGTACCAGTGGAAGAACTGCAACAGGGCAGGAGCGCCCGCGGGCAGGCTGATATTGATGGAGTCCAGGTAACGGTCGGATATGGAGGAAGGATCATTGGCGAAGAAACTGGTGGTGGGCGAGTTGGCCTGAGTCGTCGTCAGGGTCCAGTTCGCGCCCGCGCCGGAACCGGATACGGACCAGTTGCCGCTGCCGGATTCCAGGTCATCGGCAAAACCGATGCCGTCGGGACCGGAAGCCGCGCCGGAAACTTCGTTGGTATTGGTGTCTTCGTTACCATCGGTGTCTTCAGCACGCACGATGTAGTAGTAGGTCGTGGCGTTGAGAACGGTGGTGTCGGTGTAGCTCAGGCCTGTAACACCGGTAGCAATGGCGGTACCGGGCGTGAAGCCGGAAGTGGTGGAGCGGTAGACGTTGTAGGAAACAGCGCCGGTGCCGCAGTTGGCCGTGGCCGCGGACCAGGAAACCTCGATGGCGCACTGGGCGGTTTGCAGGTTGGTAGCCGCATCGGCGCCCGCGAAGGTGGGCGGAATGGTGCACGCGCCGGTGGCGGTGGCGTCGGCGCAACCGCTTTGAGCCGATTCGCAGTTGTCGGCAGTCACGAATGCGGAGACCACATAGGCATAGGTGATGCCGCCGGAAACGGTGCTGTCACTGAAGGAGGTTGTTGCAGAAGTACCGATCAGGCTGTAGGAACCGGCCGGGCAGCCGGTGCCGTCGGCGCGGTAGATGCGGTAGCTGTCGGCGCCCGCAACACTGTTCCAGGTCAGGTCGATATTGTTGTTGCCGTTGGCCGCGGCGCTCAGGCCGGTAGGCGTCGGAGGCGGGGTGCAGCCGCATTCGTCGAACGCGAAGGTGGCGATGCGGGTGGACCACTGGCTTGACGTGTTGTACTCACCGGTGAACCAGAAGGTACAACCGTCGACGGGGTCCACGCTCATGGCCGAATAATCGCCGTAGCGGTTGGAACCGTTGGAGGCGGTACCGTTCACGATGGTGAATTCACCCTGGCCCAAGGTGCCCAGGGGGTCCGTGGACAAGCGGCCGGCATAACGCAGACCCGGGAAGGTGGATGTGCTGTCGGAGACGTTGTAACCCACGGCGATGTTGCCGCTTGCGTCCATGGCGATGGCGCCCATCCAGCGGTTGACACTGTCGGGAGAGTAGGTGCCTTCCTGGAACAGGGTCCAGCCGCTGCCGGTGTTGCGCAGTTCGAACCAACGAATGCCGCCCAGGTCGCTGCCGTTGACATCGGTTACCAGGCAGCCCACCAGGGTTTCATGCGTGCCGAAGTTGCGATAGACCAGGCGTTGCATGACGACTTCACGCAGGGGATCCAAGGTGGTGGCGGTACCGGGCTGCGGGAAGCAGTTGAACGAGGTCAGGCCGCAGAGCGAGGAATCGATTTCAGCAATCTCGATCAGGGTGGGACCGGTCAGGCTGGAGTTGCTGCTGTTGTTGAAATCGACGGTGAACTCGAAGATTTCCAGGTAATCACCGCTGGGGTTGCTAATACCGGAGTGTACTTCGGTGTCGCGGTGCCGCATGAAGATACCGGGCGAGTTCGCGGGCGGCGCGGTGGTGCCGTCCAAATCGGCGGGTTGAATCATCTGGAAACCGAAGCCGGACAGATCCGCGGTTGAGAACCGCTGGGACGTGGCGGGGTTACCGGCCAGCATGGCGTTACGGTCGAATGCGTACAGACCCAGGGTGCTTTCGTTGGTGCCCACGTAGTAGGCATCGGGCCAGACACCGTACTTGGGATAGTCCGGGAAGCTGTTACCCTGGAAAGAGTAGTTGAACCAGCCGCCGGTAATGGGGTTGCTAGTTTGGGAGACGTAGACGCACATCAGGTTGCCGCTGCTGGAGAATTCACTGATCATCCAACGTTCGGCCAGCTCATCATAAAGAATGATGGGGTCGCCCAAACCGCTGCCGCAGTTACCGGTGCCCAAGCTCTCCATGGAGAACGGGCCGGCCGCCACGCTGCCGTCGCTCTTGTTGTAGATGACGTACAGGGCGCCGCCGCCGCCGTTGATGGACTGGATGTAATAGTCCTTACCCACATCGCCGACGGTGTCGGGCGGGTTCACACCGGTGAATCCCTGGCCCGCGTAGTTAAGAACGGTGCCGGACAAAGCACGCGTGGGGGCGCGGTATACATTGTCCACCAGAGAGTCTCGTTGGGGTTTGGGTTTGATCTCATCGGCGTTGTGATAGACCCGCTTGGGGATTTCTTTGATCGGTTGACCCGGGGCCCACTCGGCTTTGCGGGGCAGGTCGCGAAGGTCGACATCGATGATCTTCGGATAGGTAGGGGGAGAAACATCGGGATGTTTGACGGTGGTAGGTTTCTGGCCGTTGCCATTGCCTTGCGCAAATGCGGAAACGCAAAACAGCAATAGGGACACGACCGCCATTAACCGGGTAAAACCGGCCGGACTGCAGGAACGTAACATTTAGTTGTCCTCCGAAAGGATTTGTAAGGCTTCACATTAGGAGTGACTATCGAAATATGAAATCAACTCAAAGGGTAACTATACTTTTGGCGAACTGTCAACCCAAAAAGTAAAATTTGTGTGACGACCACGCGGTTACCCTGACCTTTTCGGAGGTACAGTCGGAACTTGTTTGGTTCTAACGAATGGTGTTCGAGAAACGATCCATTATTTTCCCAAAGCCTTTAACAGAGCACCGTTATCCATGATCACGGTCGGTTCGAAAAAAGGGTTGGTGTTGTCGAGTCGTTTGAGAAAGCCTTTCATTTGACCTAAATAGCGATAGACGCCGCCGTTCTCTTTGTTGCGGGCGAGCAGCGTTTTGCGGTTGTGGATTTTGACGGAGATCATCAAAGCGTTCAATTCTTTTTCGTTGAAGGCGCGCTGGTCCGGCAATACCCGTGTGTTCAGAATTTTCTGGAAGGCGGGCCAGTTCTTCTTGTTGTCGATCCAATCGGCCGCGCGTATCAGGGCGCGCATCAACTTGACCTTGTCTTCCTCGGGAATCGCGTCGACCACCTCGCGTTTACCGAAAATACCCTCCGGCATGCAGCCGGGGAATTGCCCGCTGTTGGCCACCACCCGGCCGTCTCCCTCTGTAACCGCGGGAATGGTGTAGGGATCGAAGGCGACCATGTAGTTCAACTTTCCGTTTTTGAAATCGGACAATAAAACCTCAGGTTCGGCTTGAACAACTTTGAAGTCTTTTAAGCTCATCTTCTGGTTGCGGAGGTAGATGTTCAAAAAGTACAACAGCGCCGGGCTGTCACGGTAGATTCCGATTTTCGTCCCCTTACCCTGACGAAAGGTGGTTCCGTTCTTGACAATGATCTTGTCGCCGCCGTGGGACCAGTTGGTTTCGGCAAGAAGCGCCAGGTTTCCCCCCTTTCTGGCTTCGGCGACCACTGTTGCCACAAAGTCGTAACGTAAATGGACACGGTCGTTTTGGAATGCATCGGCAATTTCCTTGGGTCCCGCAAACCATTGAATGTCTACATCCAAGCCTTCGTCTTTAAAGAAACCCAGCTCCGCGGCAACATGTACCGGCGACCAACCGACCCATGAGACTACGCCGATCCGGTAGGTTTCGGCCGCGGCGGGTAAACATCCCAAGAGAATCCACAGCATGCTGACTAATTTACTGAACCGTCTCATCTACCTCTCTCCTTGCATTTGTCATGTTTTCTGACAGCCGGCCGTACGCAAGCTCATTATGTTTTTCGGTTCGTTGATCATTTTCATTAATATTAGAATAAAGAGCTTCATCAATCGAGGCGATTTTCCAATCCGGGAAACGGGGTTTCGGTTGGGAGTATGTCACTTAGGTACTTTTTTAAAAAAAATGCCGTACGCTTGCAGCACTTTGCCCGACAGCCCTGTCCCAAGCAGTGACAAGAAAATTTGTTCTGGAGTGTGATCATGAAAAACCTATTTGTCCTGCTGCTTTTAAGTTTGAGTGCCCTGGTTTTCTCCGCTGACGAAATGACGCGCGACTTTTCCGTGGGCGCCTCGCCGGTTCTGGAGCTGGAAAATGTATCCGGCAACATATCCATTATCAACAGTGTCGATGGTAATATCGGTGTCACGGCTGTCGTTCACGATGACCGTATCGAAGTCCACATGGAACAAGACGGTGATCGCGTTCGTATCAAGACCGTCTACCCCAAAACCTACAACATCAGAGGCGGCGTCGACTTCGAGGTGACCTTTCCCGCTAACGGTAACCTGGATATCGAATCGGTTTCCGGCAATGTGGAAGCCGACGGCATCCGGGGCAATATCGACCTCTCTTCCGTATCCGGTCGCATCAAAGCTACGGCCCTGGCCGGCGACCTCAATCTGAAGTCGGTCAGCGGTAACGTGGTAATGAACGAGGTAGATGCCGAACACGTTGAAGCCAAAAGCGTCTCCGGCGATGTTCGCTTCAGCGAGGGAACTTTCCATGGAAACGGCAGCTACCGGTTTTCATCCACAAGCGGGGATATTCGGCTTGAATACGACGGTGATTCGGCTTTCACCATCTCCGGAAAAACCGTCAGCGGCGGTATTCGCCCGGGTAACAGCGGTCTGAGCGTACGCAAGGCCAAGTACGGTCCCAGCAGCAGCCTGGACGGCGATGTAAACGGCGGCGGCGTAAGGGTGAAGGTGAGCACGGTCAGCGGCAGCATCAAGCTGGAAGCCAATTGAGTCGACCTTTTCGAACAAGAAAGGGCGCGTTCCGAAAGGATCGCGCCCTTTTTTATTTGGGTTAGTTTCCCGGCTAATTGTGATCGTTAAGAGGTATTTCCATTTAAACCGGTCTTTTACATGTTAAAATTGGAAATAGTTCAGATGGATCTCCCCTGTTCCTCTTGCGACCACCCCAATTTCAATAGCTTGAAACCCCGGATTTCCGGGTGTTAGAGGCAACATGCGAATCAGTATTTACACAACTGGTGGTTCCATAGACAAATATTATGACACCCAAAAGAGCGCTTTCCTTGTAGGTGAACCGGCTGTCGGGTGGGTCCTTGCCGAGAGTAATATCAGTGTTGATTTTACAGTATTTCCCATATGCCGAAAGGACAGCCTGGAGATAACGGACGCCGATCGAATGAAGCTGCGAGAGCAGATTGCGGGCGATCCGGTCGATCGCATCATGGTTACCCACGGGACGGACAGCATGATCGAAACGGCTCGTTTCTTGATGGATTTGCCGGGAAAGGTCATCGTGGTAACGGGTTCCATGCAACCGGCAACTTTCCGTTACAGTGATGCGCCCTTCAACGTGGGATGTGCTTTTGGAGCCCTGCAGGTATTGCCGCCTGGTGTTTATCTGGCCATGAACGGCCGCGTCTTCGACCCCCGCACCGTGGTGAAGAATGTTCAGAGTAATCGGTTCGACCTGATCGCGGGGAATTAGGCTTTTTGGGAATACATAGGGAGCGAAACTCACGATTTTGGACTTCATCTATTGGGATCGATCTACGGTTTTGACAAGTCCATATGGGGTGACCTCCGGCGCTTGACATCATCGGAGTCAGCGGGTAGAGTTGCCGGGTTGAACGCGATTCGTGGGGGAAGGCGGCATGGGCGGTATGGTCGTAGCAACCGTGGGACTCTGCGGTACGGGGAAATCGGAAATTACCGGCTGGTTTGCTCGGGAACATGGTTTTGAAACCGTTTATTTCGGCGGGTGTGTCCTCGAAGAAGTCGAGAAGCGCGGTTTGGAAGTGAATGCCGATAATGAAAAGGCCGTGCGCGAGGCATTGCGTCAGGAGGGCGGCATGGCCGTCATGGCCTCACTGAGCCTGCCCAAGATTCGCGGCTTTCTGGATCAGGGAAAGGATGTCATTATCGACGGCCTTTACAGCTATGCCGAGTACGTCAAGCTTCGTGAAGAGTTGGGCGACTGCTTCAGCGTCATTGCCGTCCATGCTCGCAAGCCGTTGCGTTACGAGCGCCTGGCCAAACGCAAGGTTCGTCCGTTGACGCCTGAGCAGGTGGATCAGCGCGACCTGAACGAGATCCGCAATTTGGAGAAAAGCGATCCCATTGTGCTGGCCGATTATCATCTGGTTAACGACGCCGATCTGGATACGCTTTTTGCCGCTGTCGCATCGGTGCTCAAGGGTATTCGCGGCGCCTGATCTCCATTTCACCCGCTTTTCGGGTTTCGGCGTGTGCGTCGGGCCAGGTGGAAGAGGGTGCCAAGCGTCACGCCGCCTTCCACGTCATGAAAACCGGGCCATTTTTGATCCAGAACATCGGCCTGGTACTTGGGTGATTGTTGTGACCAACGGTGCCACAGGTCCAGCCCCCAGTCCTCGCCCTCCGAGGCGTGGTGCAGCGCCATGCCTACCCTTAGCCAATCGCCGTACTCGTGTACCACGGGATCGGGCAGATCGGCTAATAAGGATTCGATTTCTTCAATATCCGGGTCGTCCCAGCCCTCGCGCGGCGTAGTTCGCGCCGACGTTGCGCGTTGAGCCCGTTCTTGCTTTTGTTTCCGGGCAGCGCGCCGGTTGCGTTCATGCATGGCTACCACCTGGTCGAACAGTTCGCACAAAATTTTGTTGGGTTTCACCGTCTGTTGCGGCGGCGCCTCGATGCGGTGCGGGGTTCGGGACAGGCGTTTGATCTCGTTTACCGTCAGTTTGGTGAGCTGGGCCAGGGACATGGGAATCTTGCGACAACCGTTTTCGCGAAGCTTGCCCTCCACACGCCACAGCCGGCCCTTGCCTTCCGAATACACCGCCGGGTCCATCAATTCGCCCAAGCCCAGGGCCATGGCAAAGTCACGATAGATGGAGGGCAGGTGCCGGTGGGCAAAAGCGGTGTGGCAAAACAGACCGTGCGGCAGCAGCAGATGGAAACCTTTGGAACCCGAGAACCACAGCTGAAAGTGGTCCTCGTGCAACCCGAAATCGTCAACTATGTCCCACAAGGCTTCAACTAATCGTTCCTTCAGGTGGGTTAACTCACCGGGCTCGTCAAAATCTGCATAGAAGGGGCCGCGAAAGGGCACCTGTAAGCGACCCTTGGGATTGTTTTTTTGCCAGGCCTGGTATTCCCCCACGCTGCAACACAGTTCCAACACACTGATAAATTCACAGCCTGCATTTACAGCATCCCGGCGGTGGGCATAGGGATACCATTTTCCCGGCTTTTTCTGGTTGTCTTCGATAAAGTACTTCTGACCAAACCACATGGCAGCATGATACCAGAATCGAGGGCAGGGAAGGGGAGAGGTTTTGCCGGACACGGCCGGAGGGTCATCGGAGAAGATGGTTCAGGTTTTGGGGATGGAGGTCGTGAATGCCGTGAATCGATTCGGCTCGGAGGAAACCTTGATCTCGCCCAGGTGTTGCATCACCACGATGTCGTAGCAGATGGAAAGACCCAGGCCTATATTGCCCGTACCGGTGGGTTTGGTGGTGAAAAACGGGTCGAAGATGCGTCCCTGAATATTCTCGGGGATACCCGGCCCGTTATCGCGAATGGTAACTTCGATATGGTCGCCGGTATCGCGGGTAATGACCTGTAAACTCGGTTGGAAATGCTCTCCGACTTCTTTCTTTCCGGCCGTCAATGCCTCGATGGCGTTATTGGTGAGATTCAGCCAGACGCGTCCCAGCCCCTGGGCGATGGTGGGCGCTTTGGGCAGGTCCTCGGCCAGGTCATAGTGAATCTCGATGCCATGATCGGCGGCGCGTTTGCCCACGTAGGACAGGCGGGTATACTCGCGTACCAGGTTGTTCAGGTCCGTGGGCTGCCGCTTGCCGATGTTTCCTTGAGCCAGTTGCAGCATGTTGTTGATGATGGTGTCCGCCATCCGGCCGTGCACCTTCACCGCGCCCGCGTTGAAATTGAGGTCATTGAGGATTTCGGTTAGTTCCGGGTGCAGATTCGGGTCATCGTCCAGATGCGTTTTCAGATCGTCCAGCAATTCCTGGGTAAGCTCCGCAAAACTATTGATGAAATTCAGCGGGTTTTTGATTTCATGGGCAATACCGGCGGTCAGCGTGCCCAGGGATGCCATCTTCTGTTGCACGATCAATTGGTTTTGGGCTCGTAAGATTTCCTCATCGCGGAAGCGGAGAGTACGGGTTCGCTCGGCTACTTTTTCCTGTAGGGTTCGGTTGAATGCTTCCAGTTCTTTCACCATGCGGCTGTTTTGCTGTTCCAGGTCCCAGGCTTCCAGGGCGCGTTGTACTGTCAGGCGCAGCTTGTCGCCTTCCACCGGTTTCAGCATGAACTCGTAGATGCGCGCCTCGTTGACGGAACTGATGACGGCTTCCACATCGGCAAACCCCGAAAGGATGATCCGCTTGGCGTTGGGAATGACTTGCATGCTCTTCGCCAATAATTCAACGCCGGTCATGCCGGGCATGCGCTGGTCGCTGATCACCAGTTGGAAACTGTTGCCGGGATGGTCGTCCCGGATCATCTCCAGGGCTTGCGCGCCGTTGGAGGCAGTGGCCACATCGTATCGGCGACTCAACATTCCGGCCAGGGTTTCCAGGGCATCCAACTCGTCGTCCACTAAAAGGATGCGATGCTCTTTGGCTTGCTTTTCCTTTTCTTTGATACCGGCCAAGGCTTTTTTCTTGAAAACACTCATTCGGTTCCCTGCCGAGATGTGATTAGGCTTGAAGATACCAGTATCTGTTGAGAACGCAAAACCTTTTAGGTTTTAAATTGCAGTTTCGGTTCTCTTCCAATATCTGCCGTACCTTGTTGTCGGTCTCAATAATATTCACGTCTACAACAAAGAAAGCGAAAAACCATTTTTCCGTCCCGGTCCTTGAAGCGTTGTACAGGAGAAGGGGAGGCGCAGTCGGGACAAATTTCGCCGAAGAGAGAAAAATTACCGCCGGGATTGACCACACGGAGGGCCGCCTCATGGTGGACGCCGCGCCCCCAGGGAGGCATGGGTCCCTTACGAGCTTCCGCGGGCCGCTTGCCTCGCCGGGTAAAGCCTTCGGCCACGTAGGGGGCAATCAACTGAACGGCGGCCGGCGAAGCTTCCTCGGGCTTGACGGTAATATGCCGGGTGAGCGAGCCGACGGTCAAGCGAAGGATTTCATAGTTGCGGCCGGTGGTTTCTTCAAGGACCAGGGTCAATAAAATACCGCTACGCCAGATTTGCAGGAAGCGCTCGTTGTTTTTGACTGGCGGTTTTCCCGGCGTTGACGGCATTGGCAAAAACTCCCGGCGCATAAAACAATCGTTTTTAAGGATACCACAGGCAATCGGGACAAGGATGCTCAAACCAGTCCCAGTTCGTGGTGCAGCACCAGGGCGGCCGAGTCCAATATGACGATGTCCCGGCCAGAACCCACTGTTGGAGATGGGTCGCGCGGGGTGTTCATCGTTCGCTTCCGTCGGCATTCAAGCGGATGATGCGGCTGCCGCGTCCGTTCCGATCCAAGGTGCACAGGGCAACCGGCCCCACAACCGCGACAGGACCCTCGTAGCGCGGCGAGTCCTTCGTCGGCTCGCTGCCGTCCGTGGTGTAGTGGATCGGTAATCCCGGGAAGGCGCAGTTGGCCAGCAGTTTGCCGTCTCGAATCACCGCGCCGGGAGGCGGCAGGCGGTAGGCAGGTGCGCCGAATTGCCAATCAAGTCGCGGTAATTGACGTTGACCCAGCGCATTGGCAAAGCGATTCCAGGCTTCTTCGCGAGCGGCTTCATTGTCGCTTTTCGCCCAATCCGGCTCGGGCGCCCAGGCGCGTTCGGCCAGAGCCAGGATGCGTGGATACGCCATGTAGTCCATGGCGCCGGGCGTTGTCAGGGTTTCGCTCCACAACTGACCTTGGATGCCAAGGATGTTCTTGCGGGCTTCCCGGTTCAGGCGTACGTGATCCTGCCAGTAGTCGGGCGGCAACGGTTTACCCATCTTGTCCAGCTTGGAACCGGTGAGCATGTCCAGGGGCTGCAGCTCCCAGGGTTGACGCGAGGTGAGGAATCCGGCCCAATAGAAACCTGGTTCCTCGGGGTGCTTGTTCTCCGCCAAATCGAAATACAGATTGGTGACATTGGACAGCACAACCTCGTAACCGGCGTTGGCCAGTTTGTAGGCCAGATCCTCCGCCCCCCCTCCGGTGACGCTGTTCCAGACATAAGGAATGAGACCCTTATCCAACATCGCCGGGTTGGGGCTCGGTGCCGCATGGCCTCGGCCGTCACGGCGCATGGCAATCTCTTCCCAACCGGCGGTTTTCAACTTTCGCTTGCTCAAGATCTCGTTGATGCGTCCCAGGAAGTAGTTACCCAGGTCCTTGTTCTCGGGCAAGGTTTGTTGAACGCGTTGACAAATGGGCGATTGGGTCCAGACGCCGCGGGGAACCTCGTCACCTCCCGTATGGACGGCGGTCAGGCTTGCGCCGGATTCACGGTACATCAGAATCAGTTCGTCGACCACCTTTTCGAAAAAGGCATAGGTGGATTCTCGACCCACGCAGACCACGTTATCGTTAAACCCTTGCACCGATTTGTATGCGGAGGTATCGTCGGGATCGTGCAGGAGGTATTCGGCGGCCTCGTCAATGCGGCCCTCGGCGGTCAGTTTTTTGTGACGGGCCTTCATGGCCACGATGGCGGCGCGTGCGTGACCGGGCAGGTCGATCTCGGGTATTACTTCGATGTGGCGGGCGGCGGCGTAGGCCAGGATCTCCTTGAACTGCTCGCGGGTGTAGAAGCCGCTGCCGAATGAATTACCGTTGCGGTTGGGGCCGGAACCATAGGCTGGAAGCAGGGCGGTGGTTTCGGATGGATCGTGGCCCCGGTGCCCGCCGACCTCCGTGAGTTCCGGCAGGCCCGGAATTTCCAGACGCCAGCCCTCGTCATCGGTCAGGTGAAAGTGGAACTTGTTCAGCTTGTAGAAAGCCATGATATCCAGCATGCGTTTGACCGAGGCCATGGGTTGGAAGTTGCGCGCTACGTCCAGATGCATGCCCCGGTATTTGAAACGTGGACGGTCGATGATGCGCTGATTGTAGACAACGGGAATGATACCGCTTACGGGCGTGGGGGTAATCAGGGAACAGAAGCTTTGCACCCCGTAAAAGACACCGGCGGGATCGCTGCCCGTGATGGTCACGCCTTCCCTCAAAATAATGTCCATTCGGTAGGCCTCGCTGCCGAAGGACGCGGGCTTGCCGTCAATGTCGACCTTACCCAACTTCAGCCGGATAATGCCCTCGGAGCCCTCCTGTAATTTCGGTGCGCCGCCCAGGATGGGGGTCAGGTAATCAACCAGGTATTTTGCTTCGTTCTCCACATCCCGAGTGTAGGCAATCGTCATGTCCGGGGCGAATTTATAGCCGCCGGTATCGGCCAGGTTCTCGACAAAAAGCGGCGTGGGGATGATCTTGGGGACGTCCTTCAGGGATAATTCGTACAGCTTTTCATTGGCCGCAAAGGTGGATGCGGCATCCGGGACCGGCAGTTGATCGCCTTGCTTGCGTTGGGTTTGGTTGGGCTCGATCGGGGTGATCTCGGCGTGGCCGATATCCATCACGAAGGCGCGGCCGTCCTTGCCCTTCAACTCCAGGTAGAAACCGGAGGGCGCGTTGCCATTCTTGATCAGCCAATGATCTCCCCTGTAGGGAATGTTCAGGGTGTCGCCGGGGTTCAGAACTGCAAAATCCTCGGGTGCGGAGAGGCAGAAAAAATCGCCGTTGATATGTTCCAAACGCAGCCCTTTAGGCAGGCTCCCGGGATCGATCTTGCGGATCGAGTTGAAGAACAATTTCCAACCGCCGGCGAGGGGCACGACGCCGTTATTCTTCAGGCTGATCTCGGCCGCGAATCGTTCCTCGCCGTTCAGCATATTCTGCTTCAGCTTGAAGCCGACCTTAAAAGGGCCGAGTGTTTGTTCGGGAGTTCGGCACGCGGTAAATATAATCATCACCAAAGATACCAGGAACAATCTGAGCATAGAACCACCCCGTTCACGATTTAAATTTTTATAAAAATGCGTTTGCGCCACAGCAGCAGAGCGGCTGTCCAGATCAGGGCTACATGGAAAAGCGCAAACAGCAAAGAGCCGTTGAGCGGCCCGGCCAGGGGTTTGAATACCTGTTGGTAAAGCCATGTGTATCCGTTGAGAGTTTCGCCCTTGGGACCGGGCAGTCGGATGAGGTGAATGGTTATCAGCACCCACAAAATACTGAGCACGTACGAGAAGAGCGAGTTCATGCCGAAGACCAAAAAGGGTTGCGCCCAACGCTTGTAACCGCGCAGGTCGATCAACAAAATAAACAAACCCAGGGTGAGCAGGGCCCAACCGGTGGTCAGGACTACATAGGAACTGGTCCACAGCGCCTTGTTGACGGGAAAAACCAGACCCCATACCCAGCCGACGGCCACCGAGCCGAAGCCCCAATAGAACAACGGGCGCAACACTTCAAGGCGGTCACGGCCGGTGATTGAAGCGCCGGTTTGATAACCGAACAGTACGGAGACCACGGCCGGCAGCGTGGACAGCAGGCCCTCGGGATCGAAGGCAATGCCGGTGCCTCGCCAAAGGTGCGCCTCGCCCAGAACAGCCAGGTCGATGGTGCGCACAAGATTGGTTTCCAAGGCATAGGGATCGCTGCCGCCGAAAGCTGCCAGTAAGATCCAGTAACCGATCAGCGTACCGCCCATCACCCACCACAGAGCGCGCCGGTTCAACCACAAGCAAAGCAGCGCCGCCATGCCGTAAGCCAGGGCAATCCGCTGCAACACACCGAGGAAGCGCAAGTTGCTGTAGTCGCGAACAAAGGGGAACGCGTTCAAGGCCAGGCCGATCAGGAAGATCACGGCGACGCGCCGCGCGAGTTTTTTCAGCACCATGCCGCGCGGCGCCTCTCTTTGTTTGCGCATGGAGAACCACATGGCGGTTCCGGTGATGAATAGAAAGAAGGGAAAGACCAGGTCGGTGGGCGTACATCCATGCCAGGCGGCGTGACGCAAAGGCGCGTAGACGTGAGACCAACTGCCGGGCGTGTTGACCAAGATCATACCGGCAATGGTGAAGCCACGAAAGGCGTCAAGCGCTACAAAGCGATGATTAACATCCATAAATTAGAATCCTGTCAGGTAGATAGAAGATTACCGCCATGGACTTACACCATGAAGCAAATCGTGCCGTGAGCGCTGGGGTCTTGCTTGAACCCGGCATAGAAAACTGTGGTCAAAGCCAGGTGCCTCCCATATAATAACCAAGATCCAGCATGAGCTGGATAATATTTTGCGCACTTTGTAAACACATTAAACAAACCAACTTCTCATCTGGACCTTCCCGGTTGAGAGGGTTCGAAACCGGCCGTTAAGAAAGATCTGAAGACCCTGAAGAACGCACCGCGAGCGCAAGTGAAAGCTCACAGGAAGGTTTAGGAGTAGCGCAATGGCTCGTTCGAGGCAATCCAAAGACCACTCCCTGGTCGAGCAAACCGTGCTCGATCGCACCGGCCGCTCGGCTCGTTACGCGCCCACGGAGAAGATCCGCACACTTGTGGTCGACTGTTTCCCGGAGTTGGGTAAACTCACCGCCCTGCGCTTTCTGGAATGGGCGCAACGACATGAGGGCTGGACGATTTCGCTACCCACCGGCAAAACCCCCGAACACTTCATCAAATGGGTCTCGCATCTGATAACCAATTGGCATACGCCCGATGTTCGCCTGCTGTTGGAAACCTACGGGATCGACCCGGGGCATAAGCCGGCCATGCACAGCTTCTACTTCATTCAAATCGACGAGTTCTACCCCATCGATTCCGCGCAGGAAAACAGCTTCTTCCATTACGTGAACAAATACTATATGGAAGGTTTCGGCCTGGACCCGAACAAGGCGCTGCTCATCGATCCCAATGCTATCGGTCTGCATCCCGGCGAGACCCTGGCCGAGATCTGGCCCGATCACAAGGTTGACCTGAGCCTGCGAACACGCCCCCCGCGAGACGATGCGGAAAGCCGGCGCAAGCGCGTGTTGGACGCGGTCGATCAGTTCTGTACGAATTACGAGGCGCGCATCCGTGAACTGGGCGGCATCGGTTTCTTCCTGGGCGGGATCGGGCCCGACGGTCACATCGGCTTCAACGTGCGCGGCTCCGATCACTATTGCACTACCCGACTCTGTCCCACCAATTACGAGACTCAGGCAGCGGCGGCCGGGGATCTGGGCGGAATCGAGGTTTCGCGGGACCGGTTGGTGATCACCATCGGCCTGGACACCATCGCCCACAATCCCGAAACCACGGTTGTCATTATCGCGGCCGGCGAGACCAAGGCGGCCGTTGTGCGCGACGCAATCGAGACGCCGCCTACCAACCGTGTGCCCGCTTCGGCCCTGCACAAGTTGAAGAATGCAGCCTTTTATCTGACCAGTGGTGCTGCCAAACTGTTGGCGGAACGCGCCTGCCTTGATTTATCCGAGCAGGAAATCTGGGACGACAAGACTCGCGCCCGTCTGATTACAGACGCGGCCCTGGCCAAAAACATCTCCCTGGACCGGTTGACCCCGGCAGATATGAGCGCCACGCCTTCCGGTCAGTTGCTTGCCGATCGGTATGCGGATGACTTCGACCGAATTCGCGATCAGGTAATCGATACCTACCGTCAACGCTTGGAAGCGGCCGAAGACCTGCCCAGGGATCAGATCTTCCTGCACACCGCGCCCCATCACGACGATATCATGTTGGGTTATCTGCCCTATTTGCTTGAACTGATGCGGGAGCCCGGCAACCGGCACTATTTCAACTACCTGACCAGCGGCTTCAACGCGGTTACCAACAGCTTCATGGGTGAACGCGTCCACCGGGCCCGGCAATTCTTGACCGATGATCGCTTCGATGTTTTGAACGATGCCGGGGATTTCGCCGCCGAAAACAACGAGGCGCGTAATCGCGAGGTCTTTGACTTCCTGGACGCGCAGGCTTCCGGGGACAAAGGAAAAGCGGAGGATGCGGTCGCTCGTCGCCTCATCTGGTGCCTACACTACATCTGGGGAGATACTGGTAAGGAAGCAATCGACGCCCGCCTGAACTCCCTGGCCGCCTATTTCTCCGAAACCTATCCCGGTAAAAAAGATGAGCCCAAGATCCAGAAGCTGAAAGGCATGATGCGCGAGTGGGAGGCGGACGTTCTCTGGGGCCATTTCGGGTTTCGCAACGACAACATCATCCACAGCCGGCTGGGTTTCTACAAGGGCGACATCTTCACCGAGGAGCCGGAGATGGAACGCGACGTATTGCCGGTGGTCGAAACCATGCGCCGTGTGAAGCCCACGGTAGTCACGGTGGCGATGGACCCGGAAGGCAGCGGACCGGACACCCACTACAAGGTATTGCAGGCGGTATCGGCAGCCCTGGAGATTTACGCAACGGAAACCGGCCGCAAGGATATTCGGGTCTGGGGTTACCGCAACGTGTGGTACCGGTTCCATCCGACTGAGGTCGACCGTATGGCGCCCGTCGACCACGCGGCCCTGGCCGCTCTGCACCAGATCTTCATGCAATCGTTCGCCTCTCAGGCAGAGGCCTCTTTCCCAAGCTACGCCTACGACGGTCCCTTCAGCCTGGCGGTCCGGAAAATCCAGGTAGACCAATACCGGCAACTCCGCACTCTGCTTGGGGACGAATTCTTCCCGGCCAATGAGAACCGTCGCCTACGCTCGGCCGGAGCCTTCGTCTTCCTGAAGGACATGGATGCGGCAACCTTTTTCGCCGCATCCAGGGAACTGGCGGAAACCACGGAGCGGCAGCGCCTATTTTAGGCTGGAGCGGCGAGACCCAAAGCCGCCTCAAGGCTTTATTCAACCTACCAACTATGGTATCTTGCGGAAACGCTGTCGGATGACAGCTTATCTCTGCTTTCGGAGTGATATGTGCAACCGAAACCTCTGATCATTCTCGCCGGCGCCTTTTTTTTGATGGGGTTGATCACCCTGGGCGCACTGATTCTTTACGAACCTGAAAATACCGGCCCGCCGCTGCCCGTATTGGGCAAGGCGCCCGAATTCAAGTTGACCGACAGTTCCGGTCAAACCTTCGACAGCGCTCGCCTGGACGGCAAGGTCTGGGTGGCCGATTTCTTTTTCAGCTCCTGCGGCGGCCCCTGTCCCACCATGGCCAAGCACATGGGCGTGCTGCAACAAAATCACCAGGGCAACAAGAAGGTCCAATTAGTCAACATCACCGTGGACCCGGAGACCGATACGCCTGAAAAGCTGAATCTCTACGCCAAAAAATTGAATGCCGATACCAGTCAGTGGCATTTCCTGACCGGGCCCAAGGAAGAAATCGGTCGGCTGGTGGATAAAGACGGCTTCCGCCTGGCAAGCGCCGAGATGTTGTTGAGCCACAGCACGCGGTTTGTCCTTGTGGACCGCAAGGGCAATGTGCGCGGGTTTTACGAGGGCACCGAAAAGGAAGAGGTGGAAAGCCTTTCCGAGGATATCGGGCGGTTGCTGTCGGAATAAGCCGCCTGATTTGTGTCTTTACGACAGCAGGTTGTCGTCCTCGGTAAGGATGCGGTTGATGCGGCCCACCGCTCGGGAGGCATGCTCTCCGTGCAGGGTCGCGATCTCCGTGATCAGTGCGTTCAAAAACACCGTCGCCGCGCCCAAGGCGTTGGTGAACATGCTGTTGGTGCTGCGCACGCGGAAGAGGTGATCGGCGTAGGGCGCAATCGGCGCCGTCAGGCGGTCGGTCACGGCCAGGGTGGTGATGGACCGGGAATGGGCGTCTTTTACCATCTCGATGGTTTGGGCGGAGAACGGCGGATAGGAGAATACCATCAACATGTCTTTCGGCTGAAGGACCACCAACTGCTCCAACGGAGAGGAAAAGCGCGTGGTCAGAACCGTCGCCCGGAGTCCGATCTGCGTGAACAGGTAGGCGGAAAGATCGGCCAGAATGGAGGAAATACCCAAACCGAAGATATAGGTATGACGCGCGGCAAAAACGGCTCCCGCGGCCTCGCTCAATGCCTCGGGCTCGATTTCATTGGCCAGGCGATGGATATTCCCGGTTTCCTGATGGATCACCAACTCCAACGTTTCCTGGTCATCCCCGGGTAACGTCACATCACTGCCGCGTGACGAGACCTGGCCGCGCACCATTTCGGTGAGAGCCGCCTTCATGGCGCTGAAACCGTCGAAGCCGATGCGCTGGGCAAAACGGACCACGGTTGCTTCACTGACCCGGGCCAATTCCGCCAGCCTGGGGACGGAGATAAAGGGCACCTCGTCGATATGACCCATCAGGTACTCGGCAATCAACTGTTGTTGCGGAGGCAATTTGGTCAAGTTTTTCAGGACCAGTTCCCGAAACTCTTCCTGGCTGCTTATTCGGGGCATGGTCCCTCCCATGAAACATATCTTTCACTCTGCATCCTATCTGAAAAGCAGCCGGGTTGACAAGCCCCGGCCACGAGTCGGGGCAACCCGAGGACAATTATCGATACAAGACAGAAGCCGGCAGTCGGAAAAGACCGGAAAGCCCCGGCAGGCCGGCAATTCAAAGGTGGTTTTTCGTGAAAGAAAAAAAATACCCCGCGGGTGGGCGGGGTATTCTCATTTACGAAAAGGTAGATGAAAGGCAGTAATCAATTGATGATGAAATCCACCCGCAGGTTCATACGGACATCGGCGGGCTCTCCGTTGACTTTGCCGGGTAGGAAGGTCCATTGCTTCAGGCTGGCGATCGCCTCTTCCTCGAAACCGAACTTACCGCGACCCAAACCGCGCAAGACCTGGACATTATCCACAATGCCCGTTTTCCGAAGGATAGCCTGCAAGATGACATAACCTTGCAAGCGGACCTGGACACCCGCGATGGGATAACGGGGCGTAACCTTCTTCAGGAAGATGGGGGCCACCACACCGGCTTCGCCCACCACGGCCACTTTCTCGTGCGCTGCCGGGACGCCGTCGGGAACGCCGAACTCCCAGTTGTCCGTGTCATAGATTTCGGGTTCGGGGACGGCGATATTACTGAAGGCAACGATCGGCTCGGGATCATCGGGGGTGGTATCCGGCATGGGCACTTTGCGCGCCTTTTGTTTGCGGGTTTTGACCTTGGTCAGGGGCTTTTCCGGCGGCGGCCGCAATACTTTTCGGCGATGGGTTTGGCTCGTTTCCTGGTCGAGGGTGTAGACGGGTTCGGAAAAGTTGAATCCCGGCATCCAGAGCAGGGCGAGACCGATATATAAAGCCAGGCAAAAGGCTAATTTCTTCAAACCGGGGTTTTCAGGTTCCGGGAAGGCAATGTGCATCGCCACGGAATCATCGAATGGGTGGTGTGTGGGGGTTTCATCGTTACGGATTAACTTGTCCACCGTATCCTCCCGCCGCTACGGGCAAAAAGCCTTTGCCCCTATATCTAAGATAAGACCCTGTCATGTAAAAGGGGGTCAAACTAGCGCAAATCCTTTGTAAGCGGGTAACTACCTTGAAGCGATGGTCTTGTGTTCGGTTTGGATGAGTATATCGCAATCTCGGCGGTCAAACCCAAGAAAAAAGGAGAAGCCGAGCGGGCTCCTCCTTTTTTTTCCAATGGGGCAGGGGAGAGGAGAGGAGTAAATTTAGCGAATACCTTCCAGATTCTTGACGGACCAGTGAATTTCATCGTCGGTCACGCACAGCAATTCGTCCACGCGGATGTCGGTGGGATAACCCTCGTCCGGGTGGAAGGCAACCTTGATATCGTCGGCCGAATCAAGATAGGTTTCGATGAGGTTGAACAACTCGGCCACGGTGTAATAGTCTCGTGTTTCGCCCAGGGTCAGCTCAGACTGGTCGTCGGCGCGAACCATCGAAGTCAAGCGATGATTGCGGACAACCACCTCGACCTCTAATTCGCGATCGCATAAGCAACCGGTTTGCAGGGTGAAGCGGTAGCTGTCGGAAAAACCGGTTGCGATCCACTTCGCGCGGTTTGATATGAGTGCGGCGCGAATATCTTCCCGAGCCGAGATGGGGACGGCCACATTGCCCACCAGGTAACTGGTATCCAGGCCGGCGTCGCGAGACCCGTTGAGACCCAGAACCACCAGCGGCTGGTCGGAAACGATATCCACATAGGCGCCTTCGGCATCCTCGGAGAACAGGGCGCTCAGATCGTAGAGCGTTTTCTGATTACCGCTCAGGGGCAACACGGGGTCGATGATTTTCAGTTGTTTGCCGTCCTCGGCATGCAGGATCAGTTGAAGCTCGGCGTTGAAACAGGAGGCATTGACGATGGCCACGCCGTCATAAGCCTTGGTCCAGTCGCTCGCGTGAACCCGCCATTGGGTGGAGGGATTTTCAATGGCGGGCAGAAAAGCCATGTAGTCGGGATTGCTTGCGGAGAGGATCTGAACACCCGCGCTGAGGCCTTCCCTGCGGTCGATCTTGTAGTGTGTGACCGAGCGGCGACCCCAAACATCGTTGGGCGGCGCCACCAGTCGTTCGCCCGCGCCCAGGGTCACGGTGAATTCGGCTTCGATATCGTCCTGATCGTAGGTAACCAGGCGGACATCCACCAGTTTATCGGTACGGTTGTGAAAAACAAGCTGATTGGAGAAGCTCCCCTGGTCAGCTGCCAGATGGGGGACGTAGAGACTTTCCCCGGCAACGGCCGAAACGGCAACGATGCATAGAATTAATGACAGTACTTTCATGTGAACACCTCGAATTGAGTAAGAGGAATGTGTTGTTTAGCACACCTTTTGGGTAGCAGGCATTATGCCAACCTGGGGATATTATCCAGAATACCTTCATTTTCAGGGGCTCGGCCGGTTCACCCTGAAGATGGAGCGAGACCCTTGTCATTATTAGTAGAGACAATCTGTCCCCTAAAAAGGATGAAATTTTTTTGAATTCTCTGTTTCCAGTGACGACAACTGTCCTGGTCACGGTCGGTTACCACGCAAACAGAAACGGCAGCTCCGGGGGCCCGTCTTTGAGGGAAAGATTTCAGGCAGCCTTACTCGCAATATGGAATGAGAGTCCGCTTCAATGATCTTGCGAAAAAGGCGTCGTCGCTATGGACCGGGTGAGAAGCGCCGCGGGTCCGGTCGAAAATCTCGATCACATTTCCTCACGACCTTCACCCTTATCTCATTTATCAACTTGATCATGGTTGCTTTGTATGCGTAGGATTTCGCGATCGAAATCGGAGATGTATTCCTGATCCTGACGAGCACGGAAAACCTCGTATTCCTGCTCGGCCTTAAGCTTGGCCTCTAAAGCCGTGACCTTCCCTTTGTCTTGCAAAACAGCGTAGTCAGATAGCTCCAGGAACCCGTCAAGAAACTTGATCCATTCAGCCATCTTCGTCAACCTCTTCCGTTTTGCACGGTTTTCAGCCAGGTCGAGATAGGCAGAAACAATACGGTTCAACTCGCTGATGTGGGCCTCATTCATGTAATTCTTCGCCACCAAAACATCCGACTTAAGGATCTTGCCATCCGGTGCATGTCGCCAACTGGTCAACCCCATCTGTGGTTTTGAGGAGTCGGCAGATTGGAAAATCAGCTCTGCCGCGGTTCGACCGGTAATAGCCCAGTGCAATTTGTTCTGCACTGCGGCGAAAAAAGCCCTGGTCATGGGATCATTTTTGTCATAGTCAGCCGAAAGAGCATAGATATCCGTAATCTTCTGATAAAAGCGCCGTTCACTGGCGCGAATCTCACGAACGCGCTCCAATAATTCATCGAAATAATCTTCGCCGAAGTGCTTCCCTTGCTTGAGCCTCTCATCATCTAACACAAAACCCTTGATAATGAATTCCTTCAGCATCCGGGTTGCCCAGATTCGAAACTGGGTTGCCTGATAGCTGTTGACCCGATAACCGACCGCAATAACTGCATCGAGACTGTAGAATCCGGTCTTATAGGTCTTGCCGTCAGCGGCAGTTGTTTCCATAATGGAAACAACTGAATCCGCAGTCAATTCACCGGTCTCAAAAATGTTTTTGAGATGTTTGCTGATAGCGGGAACCTTGACATTGAATAAAGCGGCCATGTCTTTCTGCTTCAACCAGAAATCTTTGTTTAGATAAGTAACCGCGATTTTTCTAGTGCCGTTCGGAGTGCTGTAGAAGAGAATTTCGCTACTCATGGCCGACCCTCGCCATGCCAAGCGGTAAGCTATCCATCTCTATCGATAAAGGCCCAGGAGAATGACACATCACAACCTCCTATTGCTACCCTGCCTATTCTTTATCTTTACATCATATCTTAATCTAAGCCGGAAGCCCGGTGCAATGGCCACCTTCCAACTCAACGGCTCGGGCGATTGAAGCCTTCACACGGATGAGAGATGAAAATCAAAAGCGCGGTTAGCGTTTGCCGCCCGGTCTGCGAATGAAGGTGACCAGGGCGTCGATAAAGCGGTCGCGCACGTTTTCCAGGTGGGCCGCGTGATCGCCGCCCGCAATGCTGACCCACTCCTTGTCATTCGTCCCCAGGCGCGTGAACAGGCTTGCGTGGGCTTCCGGTTTGACATAGGGATCCCCAGCCCCGTGCAGGAGCAGGACGGGCATGGTCAGGCGGGCCGGGTCAAGCGCATTGAACTGGTGGAGGCGGCGGAAATCGACGCGGACGGGATCGGCTTCCAGGCACATCTTGACATAAGCGTCCACGGCTTCTTTACTGATGGAACCCGGAATGATGAAATCGGAGGCGGCATGCTCCTCGTTATTGACCCGCCTGGTGTGTTTCTCGGGATCGGGTTCTTCGGGGATTTGGGTATCCGGGTCCTTCCAATAACCGTAAAGAATGAGGTGACTGAGCAGGTCCGGGTGGTTCCGGGCGGCCAGGTGGGCAATGGTAGAGCCGAAAGACCAGCCGAACACCGCGGGCACATCGCCCAAGCCGGAGATATCCTTGAGCCGGCGCAGCACCTCGGTCAGGTCGCGCGCGGCTTTTTGGGGTGATAACCAGCCGCTTGCATCGCGGGGTGTTTTGCCGTAACCGCGCATATCCAGGGCATAGACCGCAAAACCCCGGGCCGCGAGCGCGTTCATCAACGACAGGTCTTCCGTTGCGGTAACCAGATCGAAATTGGGCAGGGAACTCCAGGTGCGGCCGTGTAAAAGGAGAATGGTTTTATCCGCATTCTCGCCGCGTTTCTCGAAAAGGGCAAAGGGGTGGCCGTCGATGGTGACGGTATGTTGTTTGAGTGTGGGCGCGGCTTGCAGCGTCAGGAAAAATAAAAAGGGGAAAAGCCGGATGATCATGACAAGACCTCGTTCATACATCGATGCGTACATACTAACACGGCGCCGGGGGTGTAACCCCCTGGGCGCGCACGCATCCTGCGTGCTCTTGAGGGGTGAAACCCCAAAAGGAAAAAACTTACCGGAGTACACACTGTAGGCTGCATATAAACTGAAAATCGCTCCGAGGGCTTAAGCATGGATCCGGCAAGTCATACTGAAACAAGGAAGAGCAAGCAGGATGCGTGCTTGTCGCGCCGGAGCTTGCGAAGGCGGACGCGCCGGGGGTTACATCCCCTTCAAGAGGTTGGTTTTTAATGGTCCATCGGTGTGCTGAGACGCTTTGACGGGGTTGTCATTGGTTGTGTCAGTAAACCCGGCATCGAAGAATCCGTTCTCATTCCTCGATCCGGAAAAGTCAGGAGCAAAGAATGAGGCCTGATTCCTTGACCCGGAAAAGTCAGGAGCAAAGAATGAGATCTGATTCTTTGCGCACTGAAAAGTAATGTGAAAGAAATCAGTTGTCGTTCCTTGACCCGGACTTTTCGGGAGCAAAGAATCAAAACCGATTCTTTGCTCCTGAACTTTCGGTGCGCAAAGAATGAGGACTGATTCTTTGCTCTCCGGCTTCCAGTATCGAGAAATCAGGGCTCATTCTTTGCTCCTGACTTTTGCGGGTCGAGGAATCAGGACGGATTCCTCGATGCGTAGTTTTCCGAGACAACCAATGACAACCGGTTCTGAGGCTGTTCCGTCCTGAACCGTCAACTGAGAGACAACTCGAAGTCGTTCGAGCCTTTACGGAAAACCACGGATCGTTTTGGTCAGTTTTCCGTCGTAGCAGTTCATCACGTTGTCGCTCGCCTCGTAACTGAGGCTGTCATGTGTGACGTCATTCACGCAGAAGTTATGGGTTACCTTTCCGCCCGCGATGGATTCCGTGCTGATGATTACCACGCCGTTCGCATCCGTGACCCCGGAACCCGATCCGGTGAAGTCGCCGGAGAAGTCGCCGCTCACGGTTGCATTCGATACGGGACTTCCGAAATTATCCAAAACGGTGATCCTGGCCAAACCGTACCTGAGACCTCGATCGGCTCTCCGAACGCCTATGACAACGTTGCTCACGTGCATGGTCGTGGAGGAGACAGTAACGGCTTCGGCCGTGGCAGTGTATGCCGAGTTACCGCCGGCGTTGTAGGCACGGATTCTGTAAGTGTAGGTGGTTGCCGGTGTCAGGCCTGAATCGGCATAGTCGGTGACATCAGCCGCGGTCATGGCGATCCGGCTGAAATTGGCACCGTCCTCGGCGCGTTCGATCTCGAAGCCGCTTTCATTATTTGCGAGGTCGGTCCAGGAGAGGTTGACCCGTGTGCCGTCCTCGGCGACCGCGGTCAGGTTGCCGGGCGCTGTCGGCGCCGGCGGGAGGGCCGTGGTATAGCTGTCCAGGTTGTCGAAGATCCAGGTGTCGCCGCTGAAGCTGTTGGCTTGAAACAATATGACCAACCTGTTCACGGCCGTGTCGCCGGTGTTGCCGTCAGGCCGATCCAGGAAGGGGATCTCCAGACGCTCCCAGGCGTTTTGAACGGTGGTGAAGACCTCGTAACGACTGTGGCGACCGGCAGGGTAGTTGTTCCCACCGGCAACGCGGTTGTCTTCCAATTGCAGCAAGATGGAACTGCCCGGGGGCGCGGTGGTGTACACGTCAATCGTGAACTTGCGCGTACCGTTCGCATAATCGGAGGCATCCTGGATGGACGCGGTATCGTAGACGAGGGTGTCGTACTGGGAGCCGCCGTTACGTACGTACTCACCGCAGAGGGCCGAACCGTTCACGCCCGAGGTATCGGGGTTGGCAATCTCGGTAAGGGTCCCATTCATGGAAGCAACCGTCACATTGGTGGTATCGTCGAAGTTTTCCAGGGAAAAATCGTAGTAAACGGGTTCGGCTACATATACCTCGATGGTCTTTTGCTGTCTGCCGCAGGCGTTGGAGATGTAGGCCTTCACTTCGCCGCCGGTGAGCCCCCAGTCCACCGTAATCGAATCGGTATGCCGGCCCGAGGTAATGGTCGCGCCCTCGGGCACGCTCCAGGAGAAAGTCGAGCCCTCGGGTGCATTGGATACATGGTAGACCTTGCCGCTTGCTTCAGCCGGCAGGTTGCGTTCGCCGTTGATACTGGGGGAACTCATGTCGTAAACGCGCACATAGTCCACCTCCAAAACCTGGGGGAAGGTGGTGGTTTCGTCGGGATATCCCGGCCAGTTGCCGCCTACGGCCAGGTTGAGGATGAAGTGATAGCGTTCCTCGAAGGGCCAGAACTCCGGGGCAATGGTATCCGGCGTTTGCACCATATAAAGGATGTCATCCACATACCAGCGGATTTCGTTGGGTTCCTTCTCGACGGCAAACACGTGGAAATCGTCCGAGAATTTTTTGCCGCCGAAGAGGCGGAAGCTGTTACCCACATAGTTGTGACCGTTCAGGCCGTAGTGAATGGTCCCATGCGTTTTGTCGCGTTCGTGGCCCAAATTTTCCATGATGTCGATTTCCCCGCTTCGAGGCCAGCCGCCGTAAACATCGTCGGTGGGCATCATCCAAAAAGCCGGCCATATGCCCCGGCCATAGCTCATCTTGATGCGGGCTTCAAAGCGACCGTAGATAAAATCCGCCTTGTTGATGGAGCGCATCCGCGTGGAGGTATATTGCATGCCGCCGAATTCCTCTTGTTTGGCGGTGATCTTCAAGGTGCCGTCGCTGACGGTCGCGTTTTCCGGCCGGTAGTACTGGCTTTCGTTGTTTCCCCAACCGGAACCGCCGATCTGGTAACCCCAATTTGCCTCGTTGACCGAGGTCCCGTCGAACTCGTCGGACCACACCAGGGTAGGACATTGTGCAAAAAGGGATGTCGCCCAGAGCAAGCCGGTAGCCAGGACGCTTAGTTCAATGATTTGTTTCTTCTGCATATTGGGTATCCTCCTCAGCGAATACACGAAAACCTTATTCGGAGAGGCAGGGATACGGAACGACCGGCTTCCCCGAACGATCGGCAATTGGTGAATCGATATTTGTTGCAAAGGGTCTGCTCCAGGTGGGAACAGCTTGAAATGTATCGCGCTGTCATCATGCGGGCAAAAAAAAACGCGCCCGGCTTCATCTATGTCTGTCCCTTACCTTATAAGCTCCTTGAAAAGAACCTCCCGTGGATCGGCTGTTTCAAAACCTGATTCAAGCGACATCATAACACGGATAGACAAACATGGTTAGATTTTTCATAGCCGACAACAGCCGACACGCCCGAGGCCGGGAAACGTTTTTGGATTCATGCGAAAGCCGGCCCGCGGGCCTGCTTAACGAACTGGAAAAATAACCGAGTACAAGCTATATTAGGCATAGTGATACCTTCAAAAAGGGCAGACCGGAAAGTATCCTGCCCCTCATCGGAGGCACCCATGAAAAGTTTTCTCACGTTAAGCCTTTTGGTTTTCATGCCCGGCATCTACGCCGCTGATTTCTGCGGCGGGGCCGATGTCAGGATTTGTGTAGAAAACGGCACCCAGGCTACCATCAGCGGTGCGGATCTTCTCTTCCCCGGCACCACGGTCGTCTTCTCCGTTCCCGGCGTCACCAGCACCAGTTCTTCCAGTGTCGAAGGATTGCCGGAACGACCGTATCGCCTGGAACTTGCGGGTACTGTAACCGACGACAGCGGCGGCGTATGGGGCGAGGCGGAGGCGCTCGATGAGGACGAGCGCGGTTATTCCGCCGTTCGCTTCGTGCTGACAGAAGGCATTTTGTCCGATCCCGTGGTGATCACCATGCTGGGAATTCGCGTCTGCCAACGCATCATCGACGGACCCGGGGACGTGATCATCACCATTTCCTTCTGGGGTTCCGGGGGCAAGAAAGCCGCTGAATACTCCATGCGCCTCAGCAAGACAGATCATGGCTCGATTGATATGTGCGCCGATTCAAGCGGTCATCTTCCCGTGCCCGAGGAAGACTTGTCCCTGTTTATCAGCAATCCTCGCGATGTCGCGGTGGCCGTTGCCTTGGACGGTGAGTTGGTTCGCATCGAGCCCGGTCATCGATTGCAGTTGGATGCGGTGCACGCAACCGATCTGCGCAACTTCGGCAGCAGCCTGGCCCTGCCCGTGGTAGCCTTTTCCGATCGTGACGATTTGAACGCGGTAGCCTTGGACCCAACCGATAATCGCAACTGGTTCCTGCCGCACCTGGCCAGAGACATGGTGAGCTGGCGCAATCGGTGGGTGTTTGCCAACGGCGAGGCGGCCACTTTAACCTGGCAACGTCAGGACGGCAACGAATCTGTCTTTTACGAGGCCGGCACGCATCAGGCCATGTTGGAAGCCGAAGCCGGTGCAGCCTCCTCCTGGGCGCGGCTTGTCGCCAATCGGCCGCTCAACGGGTTCCTGGCTTTTGACCGCAACACCGGCACGGGCGGCGCCTGGGTCAACGCCCATCGCATCGTCAACAGCAAGACCGGCCACGAAAAGCTGTTCCTGCCCCACGTTGCCGCCGATACCGCCAGTTTCTGGACCGGCTATTCCCTGGCCAATCCCTACGATACGGACGTCAACGTGTTGATGCGCGGTTACGGTGAAGATGGAACCGTGGTTGCTGAAGAAACTTTTGTCATTCCCGCGGGCGCCAACGATATCGGCGTGATCGGCGATGCTCGCTTCAACGGCGTGGAGGTTTCCTGGATCGAGATCATCCCCGATCAGCCCATGTCCGGCCTGGAGTTGGTGGGTTCGGTCAATTCCGAGGGCGGCAGCATCAGCGGTTTCGGCCTGCCCGGCGAAGCCCTGGACCAACTCGCCTTTCCCCTGGTGCGTAACGGCGGCGGCAACTGGACCGGCCTGGCCGTGGTCAACACCGGGGCGGAACCCACGGACGTGACGCTGACCTGGTACGACGCTCAGGGCGCGGTCGTCGCAACCGAAGACTTTACTATTGCACCCCACGTCAAAGCGTTACGCGTCGCGCCCGACGGCGCCGCGCATGCTCTGATGACCGGGAACGAACTCGTAGCTTTTTGTTTGACAGGCGCCGATGACGGTCGGCTGGGCGGTTACCTTGGTCGAACCTACTGACAATCATTTACGGGAGGTATTCGTGGACCTTAGAATTGCCGTCGCATTGCTGAAAAGCTTGCGTTCATGCAGCCATGCCATGAAACGCTATTCCGTCGGTGACAACATGATCGCCCGGAACCTCTCCAGCTTCAGGGAACTGGCCCACGAATGGCTGATCGAGGTGCAGGAGATCGTTATCCGCCTGGAAGGTCAGATCTTCTCCTTCAACGGCTACTACCTGGAACCCATTCAAAACCGGGAACCCGTGGTCAAGTGGCTGTACGATATCTGCACCGCCCGTCGTATCTACGAGATCCGTCTCTCCGACGGCTTTTCCGAACTGGACCTCAAGTGCCTGCTGGGCGTGCTCCACGAAACTCCGGAACGGTTCCACGATGTCTCGGTTGCCCGTCAAATGATGGTCAGCGCAAGCATTACCCGCATCTCCGTCAATCCGCCATCGTTGGAAGACAGCTTTAACGACATCGAGACAACCTTCAATGAGGAACGCCCCATTCCCCTGGCCGCTCCCGTGGAGAAGGAACCGGAACTGGCCCTTTCGGAAAAGGCTCGCGAGGATCTTTCCCGCGGTATTCACGATCTATTGCGGCAAAAGAACTACCCGCGCGTGACCAACATTCTGCGCGATATGCATTTCCTACTGGCCAACGAGGATCGCGACGAACGCAGCCGCGCCTATGCCTGCTACCGCGTCGTGGTCGACGCCCTGATCGAGAAGCGCAATGACCAACTTCTCTATTCCGTGATCAAGTCCATGGCCAAAGAACTGGTTATGTGCAACGAGGACGACCTGATCCAGATCCACCTGGAAACCTTCGGGCGCGTGCTGAACTTCTTCCGCGACCGCAATTTCAAGCCGGTAGTCTTCGGCCTGACCGCGTTGGTTGCCCTGAAGGAGAAAAGGCCCAATTGGGAAGACTACATCGATAAGAAATTGAGCCTGCTGCTGGAACCGCATTACCTGGAAGCCCTCTTGACGGCGGGCCGCGTGGACCCCGAACTGCGGCCCTACCTGACGAGTTTTTTGGAAAAAGCGCCTTCCATTGCCGATTACCTGCTGGAAGCCCTGTATGCTTCGGAAGACAAGTACAAGCGCAAACTACTGTTGGATGCGCTTATGAGACCGGGCAAGAAGGTCTATCCCGATATTCTGCGCCGGCTGCGTATGGCTTTGGCCGACGGCGCTCCCTGGTATGTGAAACGCAATCTCTTATTCATCCTGGCTACAGACCCGCCGGCGGGCCTGGCCGAACCCCTGTTGCAAATGTGGGACAACGAATTACACCCCAAGGTGCGACAACTGTTGGAGCGCTGTCTTTTCTCCATGGACGAGGACGACTGCGTTGAGCGCGGCATCATGCTGCTGAACAACGGCAACCCGGAAGATGTCACCCGCTACCTGCACAGCATCGAGGCCGGGCGCGTCAAAGCCTATGCTCCCGCACTGATCAAGTTGGTGCGCGGGCACGGTCTGTTGAAGCTGCGCATCAAGGCCCTGACGGCCTTGGGCCGCATGGACGACGACAAGGCCCGCGATCTGCTGCACCACGTGGTCGACGATCATAAGATGGGTATCGCCCGTTGGAAAAGCTCTCTGCGCTGTACCGCCGTTCGCGCGCTGGCCGATGATCCGGCCAACCACCTGTTCCTGGAACGCTATCGGGAAGACAGCGATCAGGCGGTGCGTACCGCCGTGGAATCGGCTCTGGCCGGCAATCCCAGCCTGTGGATTTCACGGTATTGACCAACCCTTTCATGCCTTGTTTCCGCCGTTCATGCCCATCTTTTCGCGGTTCGTGCCAATGACTTCGACCCGGGGCGATTCCTCCCGTATCTTTCATTATGAGAGGTTGATTGAAACAAACCCTGGAGGTTTTCAACATGAATAAGGTACGCATGCACGAATTGGATTGGCTGCGCATCATTGCCATCGTCATCCTGTTGTTCTTCCACGTCGCCATGATCTATAACCTGTCGGACTGGCATATCAACAACCCCGAGCGGAGCCTGGTAATCGACCAGTTCACCATGTGGTCCCACTACTGGCGCATGCCGCTACTGTTTTTCATCTCGGGCGCCGGTACCTGCTTCGCCCTGCGCTACCGCACCAGGAAACGCTATGCCTCCGAACGCACGCGACGCCTGCTGATCCCCCTGTTGTGCACCATTCCCATTGTGATCCCCGTGCAGGTCTATATCGAGAAAATCGCCCAATACGATTCCTTTATCAGCTTCCTGCCCCAGTTCTTCACCAACGGCGTTTATCCCGAGGGTAACTTCTCGTGGCATCACCTCTGGTTCGTTGTTTATCTCTACATCTATTCGCTGATCTGCATTCCCCTGTTCTTCTACTGGCGCGGCGAAGGCGGCAAGAAGTGGAACGATCGTCTGATACCCTTCTTCCAAAAGCGCGGCTACCTTATGTTCCTGGTCCTGCCGATTATTTTGAGTCAGGCGTTACTGCGACCCATCTGGCCGGATCAAACCCACGCGCTGTATAACGATTGGGCCTGGTTCACCTACTACGGCCTGTTCTTCGTATTCGGCTACATCATTTGCACCGACAACCGCTACTGGAAGATCATCCTGGATCAGCGCCGCACGTTCCTCTATTGGACCCTGGCCGCAACAGCCCTGCGCTTCTTTTCCTATCATGTCATCTACCATTACCGCGATGTGATCTGGATCCGTTACGATCACCTGCGCGACCTGACCGGAATGTGCGTGGCCTGGTTCACCGTATTGGCCGTCCTTGGCTACGGCCGCCGCTACCTGGCTTTCTCGAACAAATACCTGCCTTGGGCCAACGAATCGGTCTACCCCTTCTACATCTGGCATCAGGCGGTGATCATCGTGATCGGCTATGTTGTGCTACAGTGGGGATGGGGTATCACTACCGGTTTCATATTCATCTCGGTCGCATCGTTTGCCGTCAGCATCGGTTTGACCATGCTGGTGCGGCAAACCAACCTGACTCGACGCATGTTCGGTATGAAACCCGTTGCCAAAGCAGCCCCGCAAGCAAACGCCGGGGTACCCGCCGCCGATTCCCTCGCCCGAACTTAGGATACAGCCATGGAAACCAACGCCGACCGCCTGACTCTGAAATCCTGGGGATATCTATTCCTGGCTTTTACGGCGGCCGGTGTTTTGTTCTCCTACAGTGTCCACGCCGAGGATATAGCCAGGGGCAATTACGACTATCCCACCGCGCTCCTGTACGAATTGACGGGTTATTGGACGGTCTTTTGCCTGTTGCCCGTCTTTGTACCGCTCATGCAACGTCTGCCTTTCACGACCTCCAACTGGGTCAGGCGAACGTTGCAGCACTTCCTGCTGGCCTGCCTCTTCGGGTTCCTGCATACCACCTTGATGTACGGAGTGCGCATTGCGCTTTTCAAACTGATGAATCAGGCCTATACGGTCGACTGGATCGAAAGTTACCTGATGGAATACCAAAAGCAAATCATGGGCTATGGGATCGGCCTGGGTATCGTCCACGCCTGGCGGAACTACCTGGCCGAACGCCGCAAGGAAAAGGAACGCGCCGAACTCGAGTTGAAGTCGTCCCAACTGGAAACGCAACTGGTTCAAGCCAGGCTGCAAACCCTGGAAGCCCAACTGCATCCCCACTTCCTGTTCAACACGCTCAACGCGGTTTCCTCGCTGATGTACGAGGACGTGGACCGGGCCGACAAGATGATCGCCGATCTCAGCCGCTTGCTACGCCTGGCCTTGGAAGGTTCCGGCAACCCGGTCGTACCCCTGAACAAAGAGCGCGAGTTCCTGGTTCTGTACTTGGAAATCATGAAGGGCCGCTATGAAGAAAACCTTGTGGTAGACCTGGAAACCGACGTGGAGGCCGAGGCGGCGCTGGTCCCCAACCTGATCACGCAGCCGCTGGTAGAAAACGCGATCAAACACCTGCAAACGGGACCCGGCCGCCCGGCCGAGATCCAGGTGACAGCAAAAAGACGCGCCGATTCACTGGTGCTGTCGGTTCGCGATAACGGACCGGGCCTGGATGCCGACCCGGAAACCTGCATGCAACGCGGCACCGGCCTGACCAATACCAAGGCCAGGTTGCAAACCCTCTACGGCGAAAAGGCGCGCATGGAACTGGTCAACTTACCAACCGGCGGTCTATGCGTCACCCTGACCCTGCCCTTCCAAACTGCCGCGGCCGATGTGAACTGATCTTTTACGGTTACCACTGTGTGAACTGATCTTTTACGGTTGCCACTGAATGATCGGGGTTTGCTGCTAGAATGGGTGGGAGATCTTGTAGGTGGAGGCAATGGCTTTTCTGCCGATCGGCATCCAAACATTTCGGGACATTCGCACGAACGACTTCGTGTATGTGGACAAGACCGAACGCATTCACGAATTGGTGAGGCCCGGCAAAGGATATTATTTATTTTCGCGGCCCAGGCGTTTCGGAAAGTCTCTTTTGGTATCGACTCTTGCCTCTTTGTTCGATGGTGATGCGGATCTGTTTGAAGGACTGGCGATCCATAAGAGCGGCTATGCTTTTCCCAAGCATCCCGTTTTGAGCTTCGATTTCGCCAGGGTTCCCCACGATGACGAACTGGACCTGACCAGGGGTTTGCTCGATATTTTGGACAGAATGGCCGAGGCTCATCAGGTAACGCTTCCCCCGGAAACGTCACTTCCTATTCGACTTCAGGATTTATTGCGCGCCGTCAGCAAAAAAGGTCAGGTCGTCATCCTTATCGATGAATACGACAAGCCGATTATCGAGCATATAGGCGACCCGGATACAGCGGACAAATGCCGGGATGTTCTGAGGAAGTTCTTCGGAGTATTGAAGAGTTCCGATGCCCAGATACGCATGGTGTTCATCACGGGTATCACCCGCTTTGCGCGGGTCTCCATCTTTTCCGAAATGAACAACCTGAAGGATATCAGCCACGATAAGCGCTATGCGGATCTGCTGGGTTGGACAGAGTCGGAAATCGATACCTATCTGGTGATTGATGAATGCAACTTGTCGGTCACAGAGGAAGAGCTTGGAAAAAAGCACCAACGTGGCATTCTCAGGCGTGTCAAAACCCGGAAGCAATTCTTAGAAGATCCATCCCACAGAATCCGCTTTTTATA
>JASJCB010000109.1 GCA_030066195.1 Acidobacteriota bacterium | reverse complement strand
GAACACATAGCCGAAGGTGGCGCCCAGCAGCGCACCGAACAACGTGAAGCGACGCACCGGGCTGACCGGCTCGTCCAACGCGTGGTCGATCTGGTGCAGCGGCGCCGGCGTGTAAACCTTCATCTTGCTGTCCTGCCCCTTTGACTTGAAGTGATTGATCCCTTCAATCAAGGTATCCATATGGGAGAAAACGCCCAGGATACCGGGATTTTCAGCGCTCATTAGTGTGCCTCCTTAGCGTCCCGCATGGGCGGTTTGGCAATTTCCTTCATCTCGGTAATCGCCAGCGAGGGGAAGAACCGGATGAACAGGAAGAACCACATGAAGAACCAGCAGAACGAACCGAACGTAATGCCCAATTCAATCATCGAGGGCATGTACCAACCCCAGGCAAAGGGATCGAATTCCTGTGCCAGCGAGCTGACGATGATGTTGAAACGCTCGAACCACATACCGACGTTGATCAGGACGGTAATCCAGAAGACCGCCATCAGGTTGTGGCGAATCTTCTTGAACCACAAGGGCAGCGGCGCGATCATGTTACAGAAGATCATCAGCCAGAAGGGCGCCGCATATTTACCGAAGCCGCGCTCCCAGAAGATGAAACCCTCGAAGGGATCGTCGGAGTACCAGGCGATGAAGTACTCGGTCAGGTACGAGTAACCCACGATGCTGGAGGTCAACAACACCAGTCGCGACATCATATCGAAGTGCCAGATGGTGAGGTATTTCTCCAGGCTGAAGATCTTGCGGAAGGGGATGAGAATGGTCATCACCATCGCCATCCCCGAGAAGACCGCGCCCGCGACGAAGTAGGGTGCGAAGATGGTAGAGTGCCAGCCCGGTACGATAGAGACCGCGAAGTCCCAAGATACAACCGAGTGCACCGAAAGCACCAGCGGGGTGGCCAGCGCGGCGAAGAAACCGTAGCCGGCCATGTAGTGGCGCCACTGGTGGTTGGAGGAGTCCCAACCCAGCGCCAGCATGGCGTAGATTTTACGGCGCAAGCCTTTGGCCCGGTCGCGGATGATGGCGATATCCGGGAGCAGGCCCACGCAGAAGAAGATGGACGACACGGAGAAGTAGGTGGATACCGCGAACACGTCCCACAGCAGCGGAGAGCGGAAGTTCACCCACAGTTCTCGTTGGTTGGGATAGGGCACCAACCACCAGGCTACCCAGGCCCGGCCCACGTGAATGATGGGGAACAGGCCCGCGGTCATAACCGCGAAGATGGTCATGGCCTCGGCCGAGCGGAAGATGGCGTTCCGCCATTTGGCGCGGAACAGGAACAAGATCGCGGAGATCAGCGTCCCCGCGTGACCGATACCAACCCAAAAGACGAAGTCGGTGATGTAAACACCCCAGCCGACAGGATGGTTCAGGCCGGCGACGCCCATACCTTCCTTAAGCTGCCAGGCCCAGCAGGCCACCCCGACCATGAGACCCGACACGACCAGGGTCATCAGGATCAGGTATTTTACGGACGGCTTCTCAAGGGTCCTCAGAATGTCGCGGTTGATATCACCATAGGGAAAATTGATTTCTTTCACTGTAACCCTCTTTTAACCGTGATGTTCACCGTCGAGGACGACGCGTTTCAGGTAGCTGACACCCGGTTTGGTATGAATGTGCGAGTCCAAGGCACGGTAGGCGCGTTCGTCATGCGCCCATTTGTGGACTTCGCTCTCGGCATCCTCGTAGTTGCCGAAACGGATGGCGTCGGCCGGGCATGCCTGTTGGCAGGCCGTCCGCACTTCGCCGTCCCTCACTTTGCGACCCTGGTCGCGCGCGCCGTCCTTGGCGTCGCGGATTCGTTGCACGCAGAAGGTGCACTTTTCCATGACGCCCATCTGGCGCACGGTTACCGCCGGGTTCAAGGCCCAGTTCAAGTCGCCTTCCCACTGGAAAGTGAACCAGTTGAAGCGGCGCACCTTGTAGGAACAGTTGTTGGCGCAGTAACGAGTGCCCACACAGCGGTTGTACACCATGGCGTTGAGGCCTTCCGCGTTGTGGTAGGTGGCCAGCGAGGGGCAGACCGACTCGCAGGGCGCGTTGGCGCATTGCTGGCACATCATGGGCAGGAAGCCCGCCGTAACCTTGCCATGACCGTCTTCGCTCTTGTGGTGGTGCATATAGCGGTTGATGCGGATCCAGGCCATCTCGCGCCCGCGAGCCACCTGGTCCTTACCGACCACCGGCAGGTTGTTCTCGGCGTAGCAGGCGGTGACGCAACTGCCGCAACCGGTGCAGCGGTTCAGGTCGAACGCCGCTTCCCATTTGTAGTCGTCGTAGAAGGTCTCGTCGCGATCCACGTAAACGGGGTCGTCGGTACGATCGGGATACCAGTCTTTGTCCTCGTGCACCGGGAAACGGGAACTCTTGTTCAGCGTTTCATAGTGACCGCCGCCGTGGTGACCGCCTTCGTGACCCAGGCTCGCCAGGCCGACCGTTTGATAGAGATCGCGCTCCATCTTGACGTCTTCCAGCATGCTGTAGGGCGTCACCTGCTGGTCGCCTATGCCCGGAAGGTGAACGGTGGCCATACGGTAGGTCTTTTGCGTGTTGGCCAGGTTCGCCTGCAAGGGACCGGCCGTGAACTGTTCACCGTCGCTCAGCTTGCTCGAAAGAAAGCCGAACGCGTTGACGCCGCGGCCGTTATAGGTTTCGCTGAGGCCGGTGTGACCGTAACCGGTGGCCAGGGTAACCTGTTCCCTGGCGCCGGTTTCCACGATAAACGCGGGCAGTTCCACGCTTTGGCCGCCGGCGTCCACCTTGATCAGGTGGGCATCACCGCCCCTGGCGCCGGCATCGTAGGTCGCACCCAGTTCCGCGGCGGTTTCCTGGGAAACCTCCAGCCAGGAATCCCAGACCAGACCGGTCATGGGATCGGGCAACTCTTGCAGCCAGCCTCGATCACTGGTGGTGCCGTCGCCGAAGCGAGCGGATTTCTCCAGGACCAGGGCAGTGCCGGTTACCCCGCCGCTTTTGACATTTGCAAACATCGAGGCGTCCATATTGCCGGAGAGCGGCAGGTCCTCGCCTTGTTCGGGCATGCTGAAGCGGCCGCCGGCCCTGAGGCTGTCGCGCCAGAATTTGTCGGGATTCGCCGCCTCCCCGCCGAAGCGCGTGATCCAGCTTGCTTTCAGGAAGTCCCTGAAATTCTCCTGCGGCAGCGCTTCCGGGTTGGCCGTGCGAATCATTTCTACCAGGATATCATGCGCCTGGCGCATGTCCCAGCGAGGGGTCATGACCGGCTGCATCAGCATGTCCACGCCCTCGTAGGTGTTGATCTCGCCCCATGCTTCCAGGTCGTGATTGACCGGAACCACATAGCTGCCCAGCGCGGTGGTTTCATTGAAGCTGTCGGCAAAAACCACCGAGGTGGTCTTGCCCATGGCGGCCGCGAAGTTCAGGTCGGTCGGCAGGCTGTAGGCGGGGTTGGTGCCGTGAATCAGCAGCAGGCCCACGCCGCCGCTGTTCATTTGGGCAACCAGCTCGGAAATCGCCTTGTGACTGCTGGTGCGCTCGATCGGCTTACCGGCGCTGTAGTTGACATGCTTGCCGATACCGCCCAGTGCTTTGTTCAGAAGCAGAACCGCGGCGTGGTGAGTGACGTGATCACCGGCCAGTTCCAGGTCTTCAGCGGGCAGAACCACCGAGTTGTGCTTGAGCAGGTCCTCGGCAATGTGCCTGATCTGATCCGCGCTGAGCCCCGTTGCGCCGACGGCGCTTTGTATGGAAGCATTGGCGACCATGCTCGCGACGGTTGCCTTGTCGGCCTCGTTCAGCTTGCTCTCGCCGGCGGCAACTTCTTTGAGAAGAGCCAGGGCCAGAACCGTCTTGCTGCCGGGCCGCGCGTGCAGTACCTCATCGGCATTGGCGCCGGTGTTGGACATACGGGCTTCTACCTGTACGTGCTTGCCGCGCTTGCCTTGGTCGGGCGTGCGCAGGTGCGCGTAGTCGCGGCTGAGCGCGGTGACGTCGCCCCAGCTTTCCAGGAACTGCGCACCCAGGCTCAGCACATAATCAGCGCCCTTCAGTGAGAAGTAAGGTGCTTTCTGCTGACCGAAGACCTTTTCGGACGCCAGCACCAGCCCGCTTTGGCAAAACGCCTCGTAGGTCACGTGGCGGCCACCCGTTTCGGCGACGAACTTCTGCCAGATCTCGGCTTCGGCGCCGCTGACCGGTCCGGTCAAGGCAACGATGTTGCCCCTATTGGCGGTCATTAATTCGTTGAGTTTGGCGCTGGTATCACGCCAGGTCATCCCGCCCTCGTTTTTACCGAAAGGCACCCGAATGCGGCTCGTGCCGTACAGGCCCTGGATGACCGATTGCTGACGCGCCGTCAGCGTTCCCTTGTTAACGGGATGGTCGGGGTTCCCCTCTACCTTGACCGCGCGGCCGCCCAGTACCTTGACCCAAAGGCCGGCGCCCTCGGATTCACGGGTGGTCGTAGCGTAGTAGTTGGGAACGTAAGGTATGGTTCCGGCGACCGGTTCGACCCAAGGTACCCAAGTCTCCTCGAATTTGGGAGAGGAACCGCAGCCGACGGTTGCAGCAGCACCGCCCAGCCCCATTAGTGCGAGAAATTCCCGTCTCTCGATCTTGTTAGCCATTAAATCAACCCTCGCTTTACTTGTGACAGGTCCAGCAGTCTAATTGTGCACCCTTGTCGCGGTTATCCTGGTGGCAGTTCACGCACCAGCCCATGGTCATGGGCGCCTCACGGTAGAGAACTTCCATCTTCTCAACCGGACCATGACATTCCTGGCACTCAAAACCGGCGTTCACGTGCCGCTTGTGAGAGAAGTAAACATAGTCCGGGATGTCGTGAACTTTAACCCACTCGATGGGCTCTTTTTCATCGTAGGCTTTCACAATCTTGGCGATCGGCTCCTTGTCAGGAGAAATCATGGTGTGGCAGGCCATACATTGTTCGACTGCAGGAATACCGGCGCTACGGGAACGGCGCGCGTAGGTATGACAGAACTGACACTCGATTTGCAAGTCACCGGCGTGAAGCTTGTGACTGTAATCGATGGGCTGTTTCGGTGCATATTTGCCGAATGGGACCTCTACCGGTCTCGAAGACTGGTCCGGGCTGCCGATTACGACAAAACCCAGGAGTCCGGCCACCAGCAAAAAGCACATCAAGCTCAGCAACTTTTTCTTGTCTCTCATGAGCGACTCACCTGATTTCGCATTATTATCTCATCAAACACAGATTTCGGTTAGGATAAGGACCAAAGTTATCAAACTTTCAGATCATAGCTGTTTTGTTCGGAAAACTGAACGGCCTAATTCTAAAAAAATGGGGGCACTTTTGCAAGTGCCCCCGGTTTTTCCTGGATATTTGTTGGAAATCGCCCATCAGCCGACGAAATTGCCGGAATTCAGCCTATTCGACCGTCACCGACTTGGCCAGATTGCGCGGTTTGTCGATCTCACAACCGCGGAAGCGCGCGCAGTAGTAGGAGTACAGTTGCAGGGGAACCACCGAAAGAATGGGTTGCAGCAATTCGTGGGTCGACGGGACCTCGAAGACATCGTCCGCGAACTCATCCATTTCGGCCGTTCGTTTGGAAGTCACGATGATCACGGGCCCGCTACGCGCTTTGATTTCCTGGATGTTACTGATCATTTTCTCATAGCTGGCGTCGCCGGAGACCAGGGCCAGGGTGGGGAAATTCTCGTCAATAAGGGAAATGGGACCGTGTTTCATCTCACCGGCAGCATAACCCTCGGCGTGGATATAGGAGATTTCCTTCAACTTCAGGGCGCCCTCCAGGGCCACCGGATGGTGGATCTGGCGGCCGATGAACAGGCAGTTGGGGAATTTCTCGTACTTACGCGCCAGCTCTTCCAATCGGGGCGCGTTTTTGAGGATGCCGGAGATCTGGTCGGGTAGTTCCTGGAGGCATTTGATGATGTTGATGCCCTCGGACAGGGAGACCGACTGGTAGCGACCGATCAAAAGCGCCATCAGGTTGAGGATGACCAACTGGGACACGAAGATCTTGGTAGAGGCCACGCCGATTTCGGGACCCGCGTGGCAATAGACGCCGCACTCGGTTTCGCGCGCAATGGTGGACCCGACCACGTTGACCAGGCCGATGGTCAAGGCGCCTTTCCGCCTGGCCTCGCGAATGGCGGCCAGGGTATCGATGGTCTCACCGGATTGGGAGATGGCGATCACGCCGACGGTTTCATCCAGACGCAGGCGGCGGTAACGAAACTCGGAAGCCAGTTCTACTTCCACGGAGATCTCGGTCAGGTTCTCGAAGATGTGGCGACCGATCATACCGGCGTGGTAGGAGGTGCCGCAGGAAACGATGATCAGCTTTTTCAGATGCTGGATCTGGTGAATCTTGGATTGCAGACCGCCCAAGACGGCGACGCCCTCGCTCAATTGAACCCGGCCGCGCATGGCGTTGCGAACGGTTTCGGCCTGCTCGTAGATCTCCTTCAACATGAAGTGCGGGTAGTCCCCGCGTTCACCCTCTTCCACGGTCCAGTCAATCATGCTGGTTTTGCGTTTGATGGGCACGTGGTCGAAGGAGAGGACCTGATAATCGGTAGCGGTCATCACGGCCAGGTCGTTGTCTTCCAGGTACACCACCTGGTCGGTATAGGGCACCAGGGCGCCGACGTCGGAGGCGATGAACATCTCGTCACGGCCGATACCCAGAACAACGGGGCTGCCGCGACGGGCGGCAACGATCTTACCGGGATCTTCGCTACTGACCACGGCGATACCGAAGGTGCCCTCGATTACTTTCAAGACCTCTTCCACGGCGCCTTCCAGACTGCCTTTGAAATTGCGGCCGACCAATTGGACGATGACCTCGGTATCGGTTTCGGAACTGAAGGTGACGCCGTCAGCCTCCAGTTGCGCGCGCAGCTTGGCGTGGTTTTCGATGATACCGTTGTGAACGACGAAAAATTTATTCGAAATGTCCGCGTGCGGGTGGGCATTACCCTCGGTGGGCTTTCCGTGCGTTGCCCAACGGGTGTGCGAGATGCCGCATGTGGCGACAAGATCCTCGCCCTGGATCTGCTTTTCCAAGTTCTTGACCCTGCCTACGCCGCGATAACGCCGCGGCTGATTGTCCTTATCCAATGCCACGAGACCGGCCGAATCATAGCCGCGATACTCAAGACGTTTGAGGCCGTTGATGAGTATGGGCGCGGCTTTGCGATAGCCGACGTATCCAACAACACCACACATATCATTCCCCCGATATTCGAAACCTTGATCAGCCTTAACCGACCGTACGCCCCGGGCAACTCTTCAAAAAGCTCCGAGACCTTCATGATAAGGCAATGCGTATGAACAACCAAGCGGTTTCCCGCGATTCCACGGTCCGGCATATGACCGCAAGCTCCAAACAGTTGGACGCCGGGTCTCCGTGAAAGTCTTAATTATTTACTGACAATCCGCGGGTTTTTCGGCGTCGACTGTCGGTTTTTATCTAAGGCGCATCGGGATCGGCCTTTTCCACCACCAACACGCCGTCGAAGCGCACGCGGAAGGTCAGTCCGCGGGGCGCCAACAGATCTTCCAGAGCCACGTAGAAGGGCATGCTGTTGCGGTCGTCTTCCTGCACGAAGGTTACGCGTTCTCGGGGTAGCAAGGCAAAGCCGGCGCCGGTCTGGCCCAGGCACGTGCGCCTGTTGAAGGTTTCCACCAGCCGGTAGACCTCCAGGTTGGAGATGCCGCCCAGTCCGATATTGAAATTGGGCAGGATGTCGTGGCGACTGGTTCGCAGCCGCATTTCCCGGGAAGTGACTTCCAGCGGCAGCATGCGTTGCAGGTAATCCAGAAAAACTTCCGGGTCGTGATAGGTCAGGACGCCGTTGACGGGAATTGCCCCGGCATCGGGCTCCAATTCCACCAGGGTTTTGCCCTCCCTTTCGCCGAAACGAGCCAGGACCCGACCCAACGGGGCATCGCGACAAAAGATCTTGTTGGTTTTGTTGAAGACCCAATACTCACCGGTCAGGTCGGCATCGCCCAGGGAAAGCGACCGGGACCCGCCTTTATATGAAGAGATCCGTACCTTGAAGCCGCGCCGCAGTTCGCCGTGACCCTGGGGCACGATCAAACCCGAGAAGTAGTAACCGGGTACGAGCGGCGTCCCCAGGTCTACCCAGCGATCGCCCAGCAGAAAACTATCGCGTCCCAGCGCGTGATGCCACCACAGGCGCACATGGTGCAGGTTCGCCGGCATGGCTTCCAACAGCGGTTTTTCCTCGGCTCGCAACTTCCCCAAGGCCGACACGGCATAGGGTTTCAGCAGCGAGCTCCACTGCTCGTCTTCATTTTGAGCCAACAAGGCTTCGATTTGCCGAACAGCATCTCCCACGTTCCCCGTCCTCAAGGCCTCGGCGGTTAACTGTTTCAAGTAGGCACTGCCGGAATCGGGCCCCAACTTTTCGCTAAGGGGTGTTTCGACCGAAAGCATCAAATAGGCGACGTAGGCGATCGGCGGCAGAAAAAGAACGGCCAACACGATGAAGACACGCTTCATGCTGAGTTCACGATCGGAAAAACCGGTCTTCTTGGACATGAAAACCTCGGTGGATCAAACTTATAAGAAACATTCTCCCACGACCCGTTCTTTTTCGGCCACTAATAATCAAGGGTGGAAAACTGCTATCCAAATCGATACTCATGCGTATACAAAAAGATACCAGGAACACGGTGCTTTTTCGGTGTTTCGGCTGTACTGTTATACTTTCCAGGGAGTTATATAATCGGCATGGGTTGGCCCGCAAGCTGCTTTCGGTAAAGCTGCCGCGAAGGCGCCGCTCGCGGGATTCCCAATTCCGAGGTTTTTATGATGAGATATTACCTGCTTTTCTGTTTACTGAGCGGGCTGCCGCTGACGGCTCAAAACCCGACACCGCCCCAAAACTATGCCGTGGAAGAGTTGAAGGTCAACGGCCTGCGCTACACCACCGCCGAAATCGTTATTTCCGCCTCCCAGTTGAAGCCGAACAAGACCTATAACGAAAACCAACTCCAGAAAGCCATGAACCGAATCAAACAACTGGCTTTCGTTCGCGACGCCGAGTTCTCTCTAGCCAGGGGCAGCGCACGCGGCAAGTACGACCTGGTAATCACCATTACCGAGTTCGCGCCCGTCTTCTACGATATTCAGACAAATTACAACAAGTTCATGGGTAACGACATCTCTTCCTTTGACGGGTTCAACCTGACCGGTCGCTGGTTCTTCGGTCGCGGTAATATGGTCTATGCCACCCTGATTCCCGACTGGACGTGGTCTACCGGCAATCCCGGACCGGATTTCCACCGCTACCGCCTGGGTTATACCCACTACAACCTGTTCAACCGGGGTATCTTCCTCAATGCCTTCGCTGATGTCCAGACCGGCGTCACCTTCGAGACTTCGTTCGGTTTCACCATCGAAAGCGAGGATGAATTGGAACCCGGCCTGGAGTTGAGCATTCCGTTGAAGCCGGGCCATTGGCTTCGGTTGCTTGCCGTGCAAACCGAAGACGAATCCAAATCTACCGGCGACAACGGATTCATTTCGAGCAGCGCCGGCGAAAACCGTTCTTACAGTGCTACCTGGGAGTACAACACTACCGACGACCCCTGGCAGCCCATGCGTGGGATGCGTTTGGAGGGTACAACCTCCTTTGGAGACGACAAGGATATTAGTGAAAGCTTCCAGGCTTTACCCGATTCAGAACCACGCGAAAACACAACAGTGAGCAAGATCGACACACTGAGGTTTTTTACGAGTGCCGAAGTATATTTCCCCGTCGATGCCCGCCAAAGCCTCAGCCTGAGCGGCTACCTCAACTACCGCGATTCCGATGTCAATCTGACCTCCCTGGGTACCAATGTTCCCGTCAACAACCCAGTCACCGGTAGTTTGGAAAACTCTTCGCTTGAAATTACTCCGGGTTACCGCTTCAGTCCTTGGCGGCAACGCCCGCAACAAAAGTTCGGCGAGTTCTTCCTGGATGTGCTCACGACCTACGAATACAGAGAGTCAGAAACACGGTCCGAAGGCATGACCATGAGTGATTCGGACACCCAGATTGCTTTTTCGCGGGTCAACATGACCTGGCGTAATGCTTGGGGCGTGGCGCGGCTGGGCTTTTACTATACCTGGCACTATGAACACTCCAGATCGCCTGGTGGGGAGTAGGTCATGCGCTGTGCCTTCCTACTCCTGGCCCTGGCCGTACTGCCGGCGCAGGCCCAACCCCAACTGAAACGCGGCTCCGAACTGCGCCTCATCATCCCCGAATCACTCCTGACGGAGGAGAAAGTGAACCGCAAACTATACTCCGGCCTGACGCTCTCGCTGGTGTTCCGCTACGAACTGAGCAAAAGCGCGAGCGGCCTTGAAGGAGTAACCCTGGTGGAAGTGCGCTACGAACCCTGGGATGAGGTCTTCTACCTGCGCGTCATCCTGGAGGGCCGAGAGGTCCAATCCCTGGTTCACAAGGACTTCAAGGCTTTGGCCCGCTGGTTTCAAGAGCCCGGTATACCCCTGGCTGTGGACCCGGATACGGTGATTCCGAAAGACAGGGGATTTCGTCTCCAAGTCACCATCCACCCCTTCTCGGCCTTGGAACAGGAGCGGGCTCGGCGCTGGGTAGCGGTCTCCCAAAGACCTGCCGGCGGCGCGAGCCCGGCCGCTCCATCACAAAGACCGAGCGGACAACCCACCCTGGCCGGTTTCCTTCTTGCCGGCAGCATCAAGCGTTCCGCCATGCTCAGCTACAGCTGGACCTTGGATATACCCTGAATCGGTGAGCAACCGGGGGCGGCTCAGGAACGCGTCAAAGTCGCGAACATGAGCCGGAGACAACCCCGGTTTGACGCGTTCCTGGTTACCCTCCTCCGCCGCACCCGACCGTACGAAAAGCTCGTGCTATAATGTTTCGGTATGCTACTCATCTTCTTTTCATGGGGTTATGCCTACTCGTGAAGACGATTGACCAGCCGCCGGTAAGAAGAGCCGGAATGAGACCAGAGGCGCCGCCCGTTCGCCGTCCGGGAATGGCGCCGACGCCGCCGAGGCGACAGAATGTGCGGATGCCGTTCATTCTGCTGCTGCTCGCCGCCGCCGTCTTTGTCGCGCAACGGTATCGGCCCTGGGAGCAGATACCTTATCTCACCGCATCGATTCAGCCCGAGCCGGTTGTCGAAGCGCCGATCGAGGCCGCCCCGGCACCGCCGGAACCGGATGCCGTCTTGCTGAGCGCCGCGACGAATGCGTTGGAGGCGGGTCGGCTTCCCGAGGCAAAGACGGCCCTGGCGCAACTGCGCGACGCGGGAACCCCGGTACCGCATTTGGAAACCAAACTGGCCGGGCTTTTCGTGCAGCAATTCCGACAGGTGACCGAGGACTTCAATACCGCGGCTAGGGAAAAGGATCTGGAGAAGATGAGAGCGGCCCGTGATCAGATGGCGGTGCTGGATCCTGAAGAGGGCATGCCCGCCGACTGGGACCGGCAAATCGCCGACCTGGAAGCGGCGCGGGCAAGAGATCTGCGCATCGTCGACCTGCAATTACAGGTCAAGCAGTTCATCGAAGATCGACAGTTCTTCGAGGCGGAACAAGCCCTGATCAGGCTGGCGCGCCTGAATGTGGACATACGCGAAGAGATGGGAAGGCTGGTGCGAATCATCAAGCTGCCGGGCGGCCTCTCCCTCAAGCTGAGATGGATTCCGCCGGGAACCTTTACCATGGGCAGCCCGGAAGACGAGGTGGGCCGGCGTGATGACGAGGTTCAACACGAGGTTTTCATCAGTCGCGGATTCTGGTTGGGCGAAACCGAGGTTACCCAGGCCCAATGGCAAAGCATGAACCAAATCGTCAATGCCGGAAACAAGGGTCCCGAGAATCCCCTGGAGAACGTTTCCTGGCGAGAGGCCCTGGATGCCCTCCTGGTGCTGAACAACGTCACGGGCAAAAAGTTCCGCCTGCCCACGGAGGCCGAGTGGGAGTACGCTTGTCGTGCGGGAACCACCACGCCTTTCACTTATGGCGAAACCTTGGAGGTGAGCCAGGCCAATTTTGACGGCCGGTACCCCTACGGCAACGGGCCCAAGGGCGAATATCGCGAAAAAACATTGCCCGTGGGCAGCCTGATTCCCAACGCCTGGGGACTCTACGATATGCACGGTAATGTCTGGGAATGGTGCCTGGATCGCTATGCGCCTTATGAAAAGGGCCCGCTGACCGATCCCGTGGGCGGTTTGAGCTTCGGCAAAATCGAATACGTGTTGCGCGGCGGCGGTTGGGGCGACTTCGCGGAGACCTGTCGGTCTGCCTGCCGCTTCAAATATTCGCCTCGGATCAGAGTCTCCAACGTGGGCTTTCGCATCCTGATGGAACCGGATTGAGGAATAAATCCCTCTCCATCCTTGTTTTCCAGGTGAGTTTTGATCTTAGGTGGCCCGCTCATGATGCGACAATTCGCCATTGTCTTTTATTCCTGGCCACCGGCTTTCTCAGTGCTCAGGAAACACCTCGCGGTTTGGCAGGGGCGACAGTTTTTACCGCCCCACCCTCGCCCGGGTGCTGCGGCATAATGGTGAGAATGTAAAGTTGAAACGCAAAAAGGACCGTTGGCAGGCGTCCAAATTGGGCGTGTTCGATCCCGCGAAGGGCCGTTTCGAAAACGGGACGCAATTGGAACCCGTAGTGGGGATGGATACCTTTTGGCACATATGGACCCGGTATCACCCGAAAACCCGACTCCTGGGTTGGCGGCCGCCTCCGACGGATTTAGAAACTGACCGGAAAACACCCGGTTCAGAAATCGATAGACGCCAATAAAAAAAAATCCGGGCCACGCGCCCGGATTTTTTTCAGCCGGATCTAAAAAGGGCGAAACCGGTAACCACACGGGGCTCGCGGAGATAGCGGCACGTCCGAAACCTGGAATTTATGCTCCCTCTATAAAAAAACACTGGATTTTTGATGAACAACTTGTTTAAAACTAAGAAAGATAGATTCACGTGGGAGCATACTCCCTTCTTGGATACACCCCCGGTTGCGTGACATGGTGTCACGGATAACCACAATCGATGAATTCATCTATACCGAAGCCGGATCGGCCGATCAAACTCTGCCAGGAGTCCATGCGACCCGATCTGTGCCTATCGGATCGAGGATGATATGGCTTCAAAATCTCTGGAAAAATGGAGGAATCGGGGCAAGACATTCAGCTACCGAGGTAATGATGTCTTTTACCGCGAACAGGGCCGCGGCGAAGTATTGCTTTGCGTTCACGGCTTTCCAACCTCTTCTTATGACTGGGTGCCTGTCTGGTCCGGTTTGGTACGTCACTTCAGGGTGATTGCCCCGGATATGTTGGGCTTTGGGTTTTCCGCCAAGCCCGCGGATTATGATTACTCCTGTTGTGATCAAGCCGTGCTTTTGGAGGCATTGCTCAAGCGTTTGAAGATCGAGCGCGTTCACATTCTGGCTCATGACTACGGGGACAGCGTCACGCAGGAATTGCTGGCTCGTTACAAAGATCGGCGGCAGGGCGAAGACCCGGGACTGGTCATCCAATCGGTTTGTTTTTTAAACGGAGGACTGTTCCCCGAAACCCATAGGGCTCGGCCGATTCAACGTTTGTTGCTCAGCCCGCTGGGCGGCGTGATCATGATGTTCATGACGGAGAGCGCGTTTCGCCGCTCACTGTGCAAGGTCTTCTCGCCGGATCATCTACCAGGTGACGAATTGCTTGCCGACTATTGGGAACTGGTCCGTTTCAATCGAGGCAAACGCGTGGTGCCACGACTGCTGCAATACATTCCCGAACGCAGGGTCAACCGCTCGCGGTGGGTGGGCTCCATGGTGCAAACGGCTATTCCGGTTCGCCTGATCAACGGCCCGTTAGACCCGGTTTCCGGCAGGCATATGGCCGAGCGTTACCGCGAGTTGATTCCCAATGCGGACGTGGTCAGTTTGGAGGGCGTGGGTCATTACCCGCAGGTAGAGCAACCTGAAAGGGTCATACGGGCTTATATCGATTTCATGCGGCCGTTCCTGCGAAACTGAGGGAAGAAGATCTTGGAAACCGAACCTACCCTGAGCGACGCTCAGGAAAAATTCCTGAAGCGACAGTTGCGTAACAAGCAACGCTACCTATGGTTCGCATGGATCGGCGTTATTGCGGGTTTTGGATACCTGGCCCTAACGCTGTTTCTGGGCGAGATGGACGGTAAAACCTTTGTACTGGTCACCCTGATCTTGTTGCAGGCCCGGGCCAATTTGAAGCAGCACAAGGATGCAACGCTCTTGGAAGTATTGATCGCAAATACAAAAACCCCGGATGCCGACTGACATCCGAGGTTCTTCTATGCTTTACGGAGTTTGGTCGCCGCAAGCCGAGCCCCTGATGTTGACCACACCGGCCAGATCGCGTACATCGGTATTCTCGGGCCAGGTGCCCAGGGTTTTGACATTGCGCAAGGGATTGCAACTGACAGAGTCGTTGTCTTCATCCCGTACCGTCACACCGGCAGATTCCAGTATGGAGATTTGCTGTTGGCCCGCTTGCGAGAACAGGTGGTTACCGGAAAGATCGACAAAGTCACCGGTGGAAAGCGCGCCGATGTCGGCAAGGTCCACCAGTGAGGAAATGTCGCAGATATCGTTGTTGGCCAGGGACAACCAGGCGAGGCTGGCCGCGGCGTTAAAGGCGTAGGTATCGCTAATCTGGTTGTCGGATAGATCCAAACGCTCCAACGAGGTAAGCGAGGCAAACGGGTTGAAGGTGGTGATATCGGTGATCAGGTTCCCTGCCAGTTTGAGATCCACCAGGTTTCGCAAACCCGTGATCGGCGTAATGTCCTCGATCAGGTTGTTTTGTAAAGCCAGGAACTCCAGATTCGTGAAGAAGCGCAGACCCTGGAGATTGTTGATACCTCCGCCGGAACGACAGGAGCAATCCAAGGTTCTCAGACCCTGAACCAGCGCCTCGCCGAGGAAGCCGGAGTCCAAGGCGCCTACGGTTTCCAGAATACAGGTGCGCAACGTCGAGTCAGTAATGAGTTGGGCGAAGTTCTGTTCGGTGGTACCCGAGGAACTGAGCAGGATCCATGAGGCCGAGGGGTTGAAGACGAAATCTCCGTTCCCGTTCGTTTCGTCCAGACTGAACTCGTTTTCGTTTTCCACGGTGATGGTATGGACACCGTTGGCATTGGAGGGGCTGCTTACCCCGATGATACTCACCGTTGAACCGGTCAACAAACCGTGCCCCGGCGAAGTAATGACAATGGGCGTGGTGTTACTGGCCGCGATAATCTGGCCGGTCTGGCCTGCCTGGCCACCGCCGCCGCCACCGCCGCCGTCGCCGGTATCTATTTCGACAATGCGAATCGTAACATCTTCCACCCTGGAAGGGCCGTTGTCGTTATAGACCACGACCCCCAAGATGACATCGATCTCCCCGCCGCCCGTGGTATAGTCAAGTCCGGTGAGATCGTTCAACACGAATAGTTGGCCGGTACTGTCGATGCGGAACAGGTTGCCGTCGTTCCCCGTGATGATATCCCAACCCAAGATAACCGAGGGTGGAACCGTTAGGGGGAGACCGGACAACAGTTGTTCGCCCACCGCACCGCCGCCGGCCAGGGTAGAGTTGATATAGCGAATTTGCCCTGGAATAACCTGGGGAACAACCGCATCACCCGGCACCACGTAGATGTAGAAATCGGCCATGGTCAGTGCCGGGCAATCGACAGCCGGCTGAGCAGAAGTACCCGCCAAGGTAATTCGCAACGGTGTGACATCCGTCGCGGAAATCAGTCCGCTGAAAATGGGATCGGCAAGAGGTCGCGCAACGGTAATCCGCCCGTTTAGATTATCGACATTGAAAAGTGTAGACGGCAAGTACTGAGTGGGGCCGTTGAGATCGGTGGAGACCCTGTCGATCCAGAAGTTGGTTACGTTTTGATTCGCGGTGACCTCGGCAACCTCATCACCTACGTTGGCCAGGCGGCTGACGAAGGCTGTCTGATCGGGGATGATCCTGGGGCATCGCTGGGAATCGGCAACCCTGATGTCGACGTAAAGGGTTTCCGTAGGCCCCAATCCGAAATCGTTGAAAGCTTGCACGGTCAATTCGACAGTTTGGTAGGGATCGTTGTTTGGGAAAAGAGGGATTAGGGAATCCAAGGCAACGGTTGTTTCCAATCTGCGGTCGGAATTCACCGCGAAAACGCCGTCGGCCCAATCAGGCGAAGCATCGATCACAGAAACAGCGGTTTGAGGAGTAGGTGTTAAAGAGCCGCGTATGGCGATCACAGGGTCGATCGCTTCAAAGGCGGGATAGTTGGTGGAAATGGCGCGCCGCTGCCCGGCCGTAACGACAGGAGGTCGCGGCATATTGATTTCCATGGTTACATCGACAGGTGCGCTTACCCCGGATTCGTTTAAGGCGGTAACCGTTAAAACGACCGTCTGGGGATTGGCGTCAGGGTCCGCATAGGCAACATTGGCCAAATCGGTGGTGACCCGAACAGCCCCTCCGGAGTCAATACGGAACAACGCCAGGTCGGGGTTGCTGGCGATGATGTTATAGTTTTGCACGGGCGTTCCGTCAGCGGTAAAGGCAAAAACAACCGCTACGACGGCGGTGGTCAGCGCGTCGGCGGCCACCTGGAATACCTGGCCGGGGGAAACAATCGGTACCGAAAACGAACCCTGGGGAGCATCGGTTACACGGACGGTAACCAGCGTGGGAGCAGAGGCGCCACACGCGTTAACGGCAAAGACCGTCAAATCTACATTGACGGTCTGGCGGGAGAACAACTCCCACAAGTTTTTGATGGGTCGAAGTTCGCCATTTGTTCTAATCGTAAAATAAGGGTCGATTTCCATGCCGCCGACCTGTGTGCTGGTGAGGAAAAAGCTGTCGGCCTCATCAGCCCCTACCGCGTCATAGACAGTCCCAAAACTGGCGGTAAGTGACGCATCGGTCGAAACGTTGAAAACCTGACCCGCCGCTATGGTCGGCGGGTTCGAACAAGGTGTCTGTGACAGACCGTGCACGGTTGTTATAAGCGCTAGAAAAAAAACGACAATCTTCCGCATGATCCTGCTCCAGCTATTCAGTGTCTAAAAGGTCACGGTTACTCCATATTGACTCCATTATTTCATAAGTTATCACAGGTGAGGTCAATTCCGGTTAAAAAAGTCTTTTATGTGATGCAGATCGTATTTTTAAGGCATCCGTTCCGACACCCTCTTTTACTGAAAATTAGTACCCTATCCACTTCACGCTACTATCCCGCAACGATTTTGCCTGGATGGGGAAGATCATTCAAATTGCCTGAATTCAGAAAACTACATACCTGAAGCAACATATTCATGCCGGCTTGATAAGTTTTTCCGCGTACAAAGAAATAGCCGCACTCGATAAAGTAGACGATTTCTGTTCTATATCAAAGCAGGTCGGGCATGCCGGTTCCCGATTTAGGTTAGAATAGTGTTTACCGTCGATGGAGTAATACTAAGGGAGGCTTCGTTGTGAAACCTGAAGATGCGACGCCGGGAAGCAAGCTTTTCCCGATATTAACCCGGCATGCCGGTAGTATGACGGAGCGCGACGATCGGCTCGCGTGGGAAGAGCCGCTCGAGATCCAGGTCATCCCTGCCGGCGGCTCGGCCGTCAGCATATCGGTAACCATGCGTACCCCGGGTCATGACGAAGACCTGGCCTCGGGGTTCCTGCTCTCCGAGGGCGTCATCCACCGGCGGGGTGATGTCCTGAGCATCGACCGCCCCGCGGGTGATGACGGCACAACCATGGAGAATACGATACGAGTTCACCTGACGGAGGGTGTCGCCTTCGATCCCGAACGCTTGAGCCGATATGTTTTTACCAATGCGAGCTGCGGTATTTGCGGCAGGGTGACCCTGGATGAAATCAGCGGCAGAATCACTCGCGACCCGCAAAGCGCCGGCACCGTCGAGGCGGAACGGCTGTACGATCTGGCCGAACGACTGCGTGACGGTCAGGCCCTGTTTGCCGACACCGGCGGTGTCCACGGGGCCGCCCTGTTCGATGCAGCGGGAAACCTGGCGGCACTGCGCGAGGATGTGGGCCGCCACAATGCCTTGGACAAACTGATCGGGGCCTTGCTACGAAGCGGGGTTCTGCCCGCCGATGACAGCCTGCTGTTGCTCAGTGGCCGCATCGGCTTTGAATTGGTGCAAAAGGCTCTCTGTGCGGGCATCCCCATCATTGCGGCCGTGGGTGCGCCGACTTCGCTGGCGGTGGAACTGGCAGCCCGCTTCGGGGTTACCCTGGTGGGATTTCTCAAGGCTCATCGCTTCAATGTCTATACCGGCGCGCAAAGAATCACTTGATTCCTATGCGACGGCAACCTCCTTTCCGCTATACTGTGGCGCACCTGTTTGGTGCCAATGGTTTTTGAGGGGAATACCATGAGCAAGTGGAATATTGACGATGCTTTGGAGATCTATAAAATACCGAATTGGGGATTGGGCTATTTTTCCGTCAACGAAAAGGGCAACCTCTGTGTCAAGCCCTCCGACCAGGCCGATCATCAGGTCGACCTGAGAGTGCTGGTCGATGAATTGCGGCAACGCAATATCAAGCCGCCCATACTCATCCGCTTCCTGGACATCCTGCGCGACAGAATTGCGCGCATCAGTTCCTGCTTTCACCAAGCCATTATTAATAATGAGTACCAAGGACGCTACTATCCGCTGTTCCCTATCAAAACCAATCAGGAACGCGATGTCGTAACCTCCATTCTCAATTATGGAAAGGAGCACGGTCTGGGTTTGGAGGCCGGTTCCAAGGCCGAATTACTGATCGTACTGGCTTTGACTACCGATCTCGAAACACCCATTATCTGCAATGGTTACAAGGATCGTGAGTTTGTGGAATTGGTGGGTATGGCGCACCGCATGGGCAAAAACATCATACCCGTGATCGAAAACTTCGGTGAGTTGGAGACGTTTGCGGCTCACTATCGGAATACCGGTATCATGCCCGATCTGGGCATTCGCATCAAGCTGTCCACGCGCGGCATCGGCAAATGGGCTAAAACCGGCGGCGATTCTTCCAAGTTCGGCTTGCGCATTCCCGAGGTCATGGCGGCGGTGCGGCTTTTGGAAAAGGAAAACCTGCTGGACTCGCTTAAGCTGATTCATTTCCATATCGGCAGCCAGGTCACTAAAATCGGCGTGGTCAAACAGGCGATCGTCGAGACCATGCGGGTATATGTGGAGCTGTGCCGCATGGGCGCGCCCATGGGGTTCGTGGATATCGGCGGCGGCCTTGGTGTGGACTATGACGGCACTCAGGGCGACAGTCACGGCACAATCAACTACAGCATCGAGGAATATGCGAGCGATATCATCTACCGCATCAAGCAGGCGTGCGATGAGGGCGGCATTCAACATCCCACCGTCTTTTCGGAATCCGGCCGCTTCCTCTCCGCCCATTATTCCATGCTGGTTACCAACATCGCCGCCACCAGCGCCCTGCTGGGCGACAACCCGGAAATCAAGCCCCCCGAAAAGAGCTTCGGGCCCGTCAAGGAGATGTACGAGATCCTGGAGATCCTGGACGAATCCAACATGGTGGAGTCCTATCACGATGCCCTGCAATACAAAACCGAATCGTTGAACCTGTTCAGCCTGGGTTATATGTCCCTGTCCGAACGGGCGATCATGGAAGAACTGTTTTGGACCATCATGCGCGAGTTATATGTCATGAGCCGAAACTCCAAGCTGAGCTCACAGGAACTTGATAACCTGGAACACGAGATGGCGGACACCTACTTCGCCAATTTCTCCATCTTCCAATCCTTGCCGGACGCCTGGGCCATCGATCAGGTCTTCCCCTTGATTCCCATCCACCGCCTGGACGAGGAACCCGATCGCAAGGGGGTCGTGGTGGACCTGACCTGCGACTCCGACGGCCTGATTGGAGCTTATGTGGGCGATGAGGAACGCAACCCCAGTGTCCCTCTACATCGGGTGATATCGCAAGAGCCTTATTACATCGGTATTTTCTTAGTGGGCGCCTACCAGGAAACCCTGGGCGAACTGCACAACCTGTTCGGCGATACCCACGCGGTCCAAATCCAGATTACGGGCGAGGGCCGTTACCGCGTACTGGGCGTGATCAAAGGAGACACCATTTACAACGTCATCGATTACATGTCCTACGACACCAAGGAACTGCTGCACCAGATGCGCGAACAAATAGAGGGCGCGGTTGAACGAGGTACCCTGACGGTCGGCGATTCGGCGGCCATGATGCAACGCTATGAAAACAGTCTCTACGGCTACACCTATTTCAACGACGGCAAGTGACAAGCTTCAAGCCGCAAGGTTTAAGATGAGCGTACCGTTTGGTGCGCTTTTTTTTGGAACGCATGAGTCTTGCCGGTGATGTCACGGCTGTTTGAGTATTTTTTCGGACCGAGGCGTCAGATTAATTACGTGGTTGTCGGCAGTTTTTATCTGGCAGCAATTTCATCAGCCCCTGGTTCAGCAGCTTTCTTGACTTTTACTCACTATTCATTTTAAATTTGACAAAAGCCCGGTTTCAATCGATAATGGGGTACTTTTAATTGTATGTACGGCATGCTATCGATGATGTCCTCGACTGGTTCGAGGTTTTTCCATCCACGATATCTATCTGATAATTTAGGGAGTTAAAGATGAAATGCTATGCCATGACGGCGCTGCTTGCCGCCTCCTTGCTCTTTGGTGCCGATAGCGCCCGGTTGACGTTTGAGCCCAGCTTCAAGCAGGACGACAGTGCCTATCTGGTCGATCCTGTTGACCTGGCCTTGGACAAGCAACGGAAGCTAATCTACGTATTGGACATGCAATCCTCCGTGGTGAACGTTTTCGACCGGACGGGGAAACTCGTCAACAAATTCGGACGTAAGGGCGTAGGGCCCGGTGAATTCCTGAAACCTACGGCTATCGGTGTCTTGCCGGACGGCGGCGTGGTGGTGGGCGACCCCATGCGCGGCCTGCTGCTTTTTTTCGACGGCAACGGCAAACCCGGTATTCAGATCAAATGCAAGGGCACGCGCGCCGCGTCCCTGCTTACGGACGGGGACAAGGGCTTCTTTGCCATGTACGGCCGCTACAAGAAATTACAATCGTTTAGCATGAAGTCACGGGGCGACGAACCCGTGGGGCACTATATCGACCGCCAGGGAAATATTGCCTATGCCTTCGGTACCGGCCCGAAAATCAGCAACCCCATGGCCGCGGCCGCTGCGCGCACCGGCGTACTGGCCCAAAGTCCCGATAAGCGCCTCTTCGTGTTCTACACCCTGCGCACCGATGTGGATGTCTATCTGGATGGCAAACACCAGCGCAGTTTCACCCTTGGCCTGCCCTTCAAACCCGTTGATCCCTCCGGGAAGATGAAGGAGATGAATGGGCAGCGCATGATTATTCCAACCGAGGACATCACCGTGCTCGATGCTGCCTTCACCGAGGACGGCAAACTCTATGCAACTGCTTATAAAGAAAGCACCAGCCGCGCTTTTCGCGAGCAACGCCCGGCCAAACAGATCCTGGGCAGGTTCGATGCGGAAACCGGTGAACGGAAACAGACCTTGGATTTATCGCTTTCCATTCCTGTCTTCGATTTTCTGGAAGGCAATCTCGCGGTCATGATTGTTAATGACGATGGCGAATACGACGTCCGACTGGCTCGCTTGAATTGATTCATAGACCTCACGTTTAGCACGCTTCGATTATAAAAGTCCGTCTTTTGGGAATGTACCGCGTGGTGGCCGGCTATTGCCGCCCCTGTACCAATATCTCCGATAACCTTCTCTGACGGCCCCCATTTTTATCAACATGCGGCCTCTTTCGATGGGCTCGCTCGGCTGGATCGATCAGTTACCCACACTGTATTTTCAGATGCTGCCGAATCCGCCCCAACCCAGGGCGAAGAACGACATTGGTGCGTCTGGATATATCCCTTTATAGAACTGGAATAATTAGACTTATGCGGAAAAATTTTCATTTTGGGGTTGACAAAAATAATACGCCGGCAGTAACCTGATGAACACCAACGACTCCTGGAAAAGAGATCCTATTCGTAATGAGTTTCTAAACATCGTCTAGATTAAATTTTTCCGGAGCCGTAAATCTATCAGGAGGATATTTGATGAAATTTGAAATGATCGAAAACAACGTGATCGAAAACGCGTCCGACGAGCAGCACGCTGCTGACATCGAGCCCTGCATCATCATCACCAGTTGGGACGGTGGCGACACCTGGTACCACGACTATGATGACGTCATCATCACCGAAAGCAAAGCCGACTTTGTCTAATCAATGTGAGCCGGGGCGGGTTTCCAAAGGGAATGCCGTCCCGGCTTTCTTCATCTCACACCCCCGGAGGCTTTGGTTATGATTCTGTTGCTGTCATCTCTGGACGAACCGTCCGTCAATTATGTGACCGGTATTCTGGACCGCAAGGGTTGCCCCTGGTTCCGCCTGAACGGGGAGGATCTGCCCACCGCCACGGAAATGACCTATTTCCCTTCGGGTGTTCAGTTAAGCGGGTCCTTGAAAAGCCCCGAGGGCAAACGCGCCTCTCTGGAAGACATCAGCGCGGTCTGGTACCGCCGGCGCGGCAATTTCTGTCTGGACCCGAAGTTGTCCTTCGGGCAACGCCAACTGTTGCAGCGCGAGAGCGAAGCCGCGGTAGCCAGTCTGTTCCTGAACCTGTCCGACCGTTTTTGGATTAACGATTACCGCAACGAAAGCCGCGCCCAGAACAAGGTCTGGCAACTGCAAGCCGCCACTCGCGCCGGCCTTCGTTGCCCCGAGTCGGTGATTACCAACGACCCGGAACAAGCCCGCGCCTTTTACGACCGCAACGGCGGCAATGTGCTGGTCAAGCCCATCGGCCAGGTGGGCGCGGTGATGGATGAGGTGGGGCGCCCGGAGCGGATGATCTATGCCAACCGGGTTCCGGCCGCCATGCGAGACTCGCTGGACGCCGTGAAACACGGGCTCACCCTGTTCCAGCGCTACATCCCCAAAACGCTGGAACTGCGCATCACCATCGTGGGCCGCAAACTGTTCGCCACCGCCATCGAGTCCCAGCGCAGCAGCCGGGCCGCCGAGGACTGGCGCCGCTTCGACTTCCACAACACACCGCATTACCCCTTCAAATTACCGGAAGATATTCGCGAGTGCTTGCTGCAAATGATGTCCGACATGGGCCTGGTCTACGGCGCCGTTGACATGATTCTGGAAGAGGACACCGGCGAGTATATCTTTCTGGAAGTCAATTCCGCCGGCCAGTGGACCTGGACCGAGAACATGTCCGGCCACCCCATCGCCGAGACCCTGGCCGATACCCTGATTCGAGGAGCCGCCGCATGAGCAACGAACGTATGGATGCCGAAACCAACACCCCCTTTCTGATGATGTTCGGCGAAAAACCCGCCCGTGAGGGCATGAGTGAAGTGGATATGCGTAAGCGCTTCCGCGACCCCGGTCTGGGCGGCATGGTGCAGCCCCCGCCGTTTGTGGATGCCTGCAAATGCGAACGCATCCTGCGGAGGTCTTGAGATGGCGGTTACCCAAGGACACGTTCAAAAGACCCAAACGCACTATTTCGTGTTGCATCCCTATGTGTTCCTGGTCTCGGGCATCAAGCGCGGCGCCCTGTACGACCTGCACCGCAACCGCATGCTGCCCTTGCCCGAATCGGCCCGCTACATCGTGGACATGTGCGAGCAGCATAAGCCGGTTCAAGAAGTTTTACAGGAAGTAGACGACCCCGACGACCGCGAGATTGCGTCGGGTTACCTGACCTATCTGGCCGACAACGACTTCGGCGACTTCCGCGACAATCTGAACAGCTACGAGAAGGTGCATATCGACACCGGCGTCTTCGTGCGCAACGGCGTCCACGTGCTCAGCGTGGGCATTCCGCTTGCCCCCGGACCCGGCGACCTGTCCCACGCGAAATGGTTGGAGTTGGCCGCCCGGGCCCACGCCGCCCATGTCGGACAACTGTCCATCTTCTTCCTGGGCGAGGGCTTGGCCCCGGCCCTGGAACTGCTGCGGCAGATCCACGACCGTTTCCCCTCCAGCAAGGAAGTCATGCTACCGCCGGGCGAGGTAAGCGAGGAGACCTTGACCTGGATGGCGGGCTCCAATATCCGCGTCCTGCTACCCGAGAACGCCGAGGCCAACGACCGGGCGCTGCCTTTCTACAAGGCCGGGCTGCCCCTGCGCGTGACCGCCTGCGTGCCGGAAACCGAGCACGATCACGGGTACCACCTGATGGGCGAGCACCTCTTCGCGGTCAGCCTGAGCGACTACCGGCACAACACCAGTTGGAACGCCAACGCCTTCCGCCTGTACGTGCGGCCCAACGGCGATGTCTTCCCCTGCCACCACGAGCAATACTACCTGCTGGGCAACCTGAAATTGACGCCCCTGGACGAACTGGTCCGCGGCGAGCGGGTGCAGAACGCGTGGACCATGACCCGCGACCGAGTGGCCCGTTGCGGCGACTGCGAGTTCCGCTACGCCTGCCCCAACACCCGGGTCAACCGTAAGGACCCGGAAGACTATGGCTCCGAACCGTCGAACTGCGGTTACGATCCGGCCACCGGCGTCTGGCAGTTCCACGACGTGCCGCTGCCCTACCAGATGCTCAAAGCGTCGCGCACCGGCGTGGCCCCCGAGAGCATCGAGGTGGTGGAGACCCGCTATTTCCGCATCTTTGCGGCCAAAGACTACCCGCACCCCGAGGCTTATCGCGACCTGCCGGACCGGGTGGTCGACGAGATGGTGGACCAACTGGGCATCGAGCCGCCCGCTCGCCGTATCGACTACTTCTTCTACCCGCCCGGGCAGGAACGGCGTATCAACAAGGCGCGCCACATCAGCTTCTGCGGCAAAATGGAATGCTACCCGGAAGTCAACGGCCCGCCCCGCCTGGTCATTCACGCCACTTTCCCCTGCCACACCCACGAAATCATCCACGCGCTGCTCTACCCGGTGCATGCCGCGGGCAGTTTCCTGGTCCAGGAAGGCGTGGCCACCATGTTCCATATGGCCTGGGGCGTAGAGAAAGACCTCTGCCGCTCGTTGGCCTCCGACGAGGTGGAACAAGGGCAGGCGGACGGCGCGCAATACCGCATGATCAATGCGGCGTCCAAACAGGAGTTGAGCCGGGAGGCCGTTGCCTGCGATCACTACGGACTGATGATGGAGCCGTTCCGGCAGCACAAGGACCCGCACCAGGTGGCCGCCCACGTGTTGAAGACCCGCCCCGAGGCCGGTGATATGGCCGAACTGATGCGGGCGGGCAGCAAGGGCTCGCCGCGGTTCGTCTACCAGGTCGCCGGTTCTTTCTTCCGCTACCTGCTGGATCGCTTCGGCAAAGAGAAGTTCATGGATTTCTACCGGTCCAACCAGTTCCGCGACGATTTCCAAGACATCTTCGGTCTCTCCGTCGAGGACGGCGTTGCCGCCTGGCGCTACTTCCTGACCGAAACCACCGCGGAAGAAACCCCGCCCGAGGCGGTACCCCCGCAAGCAGAGCCGCCCGTGATCTCCATCGCCCAAAACCAGGAATCCAAGGAGCCTGTCATGTCCAAACCAGCGGAAACTACCGTGACGCCCGGTCCCTACAGCAAGGCGGACCTGAAGAACCTGAAGCCCGGCGCCGCCCCTCGCGGCCCCGTCCACCAGATCCGCCTCTCCCGGGAGGATCTGGCGGGTGGTTCCCGTGACGAGGTCATTCAGCGGGTCTTGAACGATCGTGCCGAACAGATCAAGCGCAAGACGGATGAACTGCGCGGCGATCAACCCCTGAGTCAGGAGTGGATCGACAAGGCCGCGGAGGCCCTACGCCGGGAGGAACAGGCGGGCGAACCCGTGGTGGTGAAGCACGAGACCAAGGCGAAACAAGACAAGAAGACAGACAAGAAAGAAAAGAACGACAAGGAAGAAACCTTCGGCGGCTTCTCCGGCCGGGTCATCTCGCGCCAGAAGCGCTCCGACGGCGCCATGACCGTCATGTTGGTGCAGAACGACCCCCGCGAGAAGCGCAAGGGCAACGGCTTCCAACTGATCCGCCGCTTCATGAAAAATATGGACGGCTTCTTCAAGGTCTGGGCCGCCATGGTGTTGGTGGCCCTGGTCAGCGCCGGCCTGGCCGTCATCTACCCCTGGTTGTTCAAGGACATGGTCGCCCAGTTTACGGACAAAAATTACAACGGACTGGCCGTGGGTCTGGCCATTTACCTGGGCATCCAGGGCCTGCAAATCGTCTTCTCGGAACTGGGCAGCCTGTTTGCCCGCAGCTATGCCCTGAAGGCCAACCACCGGCTGATCCATAGCTTCTTCGACCGCGTGCAGTCGCTGCCCATGCTCACCTTCATGCGCTTCAAGAACAACGGCGAGATCTACCGCCGCGTCATCGACTCGGTGCAACTCAACGTGTTGGTAACCACCACGCTGGCGCTGGCCTTCGTCTCGGTGATTTCCTACGCGGTCTACACCGCGCTCATCGCCACCATTCACCTGGGCATCGCGGTCTTCCTGTGGGCGCTGATCCCCGTCTATTTCGCCATCAACTACAAGCTTTCCAAGAAGTCGAAGGAAATGGAAATCGACATCCTGGAGTCCAACTCGGCGCTCACCAACCACCTGATGAACGGGCTCAACCGCATCATGACCATCAAGGCATTGGGCGCCAAGGACCGCGTGCTGCAAGACCTGACCGGCTACATCGGTCAAAACGTGGACGACAGCTTGGAGATGGTCAAGTACAAGACCAAGGCCAAGTTGATCTCGCGCAACCTGACCCTGTTCGCCCGCGGCGCCATGATTGTGACGGCCGCCTTCATGGCCATGGACGGCTCGCTCAGCTTTGCCTCGGCCATGGTGATCCTGGCCTTGCTGCCCAACGTCTTCGGGCCCCTGGACGGCATGGTGGAACTGATGGTCCAATTGGGCCGTACCACCGCGATCCTGGAGCGCTATTTCGAGGTGACCGACCTGGAAGCCGAGACCCAGCGCCAGAAAGGCAACGAAAAAGTGGAACTGACGGGCTCCTGCGAGGTTACGCTGGAGAACCTGAGCTTCAGCTACAACGAGGACAAGAACGTCCTGCACAACCTGGACTTGACCCTGAAGGCCGGCGAGCGCGTCGCCCTGGTGGGCCATTCCGGCGCGGGCAAGTCCACGCTGGCCAAGCTGTTGCTGGGCTTCTTCCAGCCGGGCGAGGGCCGCATTGCCATCAACGGCAAGGGCCTGGACCATATAGATCTGGAAGCCTACCGCAAGCAACTGGGCGTGGTGCTGCAAGACGAGTTCATCTTCGAGGGCAGCGTCTTCGACAATGTCACCTTCGGCCTGGACCGGGTTTGCAGCAAAGAAGAAGTGGAAGAAGCCCTGCGCAACGCCTCCATCTGGGACCGCATCCAGGAAATGGACGGCGGGGTGGACGCGGTCATCCGCGACGACATGCTCTCCGGTGGCGAGAAGCAGCGGGTTACCCTGGCCAGGGCCTTCTTGCGCGACCCGGGGTTCCTGTTGCTGGACGAACCGACATCGGCCCTGGACAACGAAACCGAGGCCGCCATCCAACAGGCGATGGAACGCCTGCTCCAAAACCGCACCTCGGTGACCATTGCCCATCGCCTCTCCACCATCATGAAGGCCGACCGCATCCTGGTCATGGACGACGGCCGCGTGGTCGAGGAAGGCACTCACGAGCAACTGCTGGCCAAACAGGGCCACTACGCCCGCCTGTACGAGGGCAGCATCGTGTCGTAACCATAAAAGTGGCAAGTTGCCAGTTACAAGTTGCCGGCTGCAAGGTTTCGGGGCCGCCGCCCCGGACCCCCGCCTCAACCGGAATCTTATGAAAAGCCGCAAGGCTTTTCTCTTCCCTTGCAACTTGAAACTTTCAAGTGGCAAGTTTCAAGCGGGCTTAAACCTCCATCTTCTCCTGCAACTTATGGTACCGGACGAACCGAGTGTCGACTTGTGTTTTTTTGTGTCAAACCGTGTGTCGGAATGCTCGGCCGATCCCTGTCGTATCCGGGGATTCGCAGGTACTGCTGCCTGAACCATCAGTATCTAAAAGCTTTATACTGAACGCGAAAAACAAAGACAGAGCGGCATAAGGGTTGCACTTGGCTCGGCAATCACGGGTTCAAGGAGGAATTGGTGCAAAACATTCAAGGTTCCAACCACTTATTGCCCATTATCACCGTTGTCTTTACCGCCATTCTCGGCGGCTCCTTCCTATTGGAAACGCCGTTCGAGACCCTCCGATCGCCGGAAACGAAATTGCGCAGTTTTGAGGGTGACAACCTTGAAGACCTCGATGCCCGTCTTTGGCAGGATCCCCTGGCTGTTGCCCATGACAACCGGCGAGCCTTCTTGGAGAAGCAGAGAACGCACAAATTGGCTGATAAAGCCAATGCCCCTCCCATTGAGAGTAATACCGAAAATCGGCTCAACATCCTGGCACGTGAAGTCGCGCGTTATTTAGCGTTGAACCCAGCCCAAAACCTCTTATTACTACCCGTCTCGGTTACCGGTTCGCCCTATGCGGAAGATGCGGAGCATCGGCGACGTATTCGTCATGCGGTGCTCTCCGGCCTGGCGATCGAAGGATATGTTCCGGAACAATCCGAGCATTTGGGATATGTGGATCTTACCTTTCCGGAATCCTGGCATCAGGTAAAACAAGCTGAGACCTTAGTACCTTTTGAATGGTACACCCTCAAAGAAGGCACCGTCAGCATGTCGTCTCAAGCCAACCCCCTGCAACCCTTTTTCCTTAAAGACCAGATGTTGGGAGACTATGACCGCGTATTGGTGCTCTGGCTGAATGAAGACGCATTCGACCAGGTCGCCAAGCTACGCTTTTTTCTCGCATCAGTACTGGGGCATCGGTTTCTCAAAGACATCGGTGGGCAAAGCGCTCCAAACAATGTTGCCATTTCTTATCTGGGCCCCTTCGGGTCCCATATGCTCAAAAGTTTTGTGGAAGAAAGTAAACGGCCAAACAAATTGTCCTTTCCTGAACTCCCCAAAAAACCGGATCTTGTGAAGCATGCAGACCCCATTGCGAGTAGGCTGGTAAGCCAATGGATCGAACCTTTGGAGCCCAGTAAACGGCCACGCTTTTCTGACTTGGAACCAATCAAACAAGATATTGCGACCAGCCTGATCGATTTCTGGGAGAAACAAACGCATGAAGGCATTCATGGTCAACTGAGCGATCTCAAGAAATCCTTGACCCGAACACTCAAGGCCAAGATTGAAGGCACACCCCTAAATGGGGCTTGGGAAAAAGCATTACAACAAACCATAATGGCTTTTCCTAACACCTTTTATGGACAGACTATTCCTCATGACGACTTGTTGCCCGATGATATCCGCCTGTTTGCTTGTTACCCCACGGCCTCGATTCGTGAACTGCTTCCTGGCGAGACCTACCCACAACAGGTTCTTATTAACTGTTTAAAAAAATTGGGGTTCTCTGAAGTTTATCCCATTATTGCGCAAGATGATGCCTTGGCGGATACCCTGGTCGAGGAACTGAACCGAAGAGTGGATATCATCAACCAATTCAAACATGAGATCAGACAGTTTTTGGAGCCTTTCCAGAAAGAGAGCAAAAAAAGTGAGGTAGAAAATCGCTTAATCGAATTCCTGATCGAATTTGAAAAGGAACCCTTTTTCGGCTCCATGGTGCTGATTGGTGAATGGGACACCTTTTATGCACGTAGCTTGCTTTCCGCGGTTAAGAAAGCAGCAACGGACCATTTTGCCATTGAAGACGATATCCTGGAGTTGCGATACCTACAGGGCTTGGACGGCATTATTCCTGATGGGGACACCACTCAAGCCTCCCAACTCCCTATCACCGGGCCGACCAGGGAAGAACGTGCCCGTTTGGAACAACCCGTACACCGTGCACAGCTGGATTATGTGCGTCGTCTTGCCGGTCAACTTGAGCTTTGGAACCGCAAACAATCTCGTGAAAAGCGCATTACCGCGATTGGGGTTCTGGGCAGCGATTTCTACGATAAGCAGTTGATTTTGCAAGCACTGAAGCCGCGCTTTCCCGAAGCAACCTTTTTCACCACGGATTTAGACGCTCGTTTGTTGCATCCCGATCAGTACCAATGGGCCCGTAATGTAATTGTTGCTTCAGGCTTCGGTTTGAAACTTGAGCAGTCTCTCCAAGGTAATGTGTCGCCCTTCCGCACCAGTTATCAGACAGGAACATTCCTTGCTACCCGCTTCCTATTACAGCGCGACGCCAACGAGGAAGAGCGTTTGCAGGCCAAGGTCCTCCAAGATGAGAGCGGGCACAGTGGCATCGCAAATCAGTTCTATCCGGACGAAGCAGATCCCTTGGCCTCCGGACCCCAATACTATCGTTCCATTCCAGGAGTCTATGAGGTCGCACGTAGTGGTGCTTTTCCATTGGTCTTTAATCAGTCGGGACGTCAAGAATCACCGCGTTATCACGAGCAAAAGCCCGACCCAACCCTCAATCTTTTTCTGCGGGATAAATGGGCGCTTTTTATTCCCTTCCTTATCTTAGTTATATGGCAAGGTAACACTTATCTGGTCGAATCTTGGCGCAAAGTAATCCTGCAGTGGCTATCGCTACAGCAGGCTTTTCTCAAGTTGAAGGGTTCCGGCTTCCGAGGCATCTTGAAAAAAATGGCGGAGGTCAGGCTCAAGAAACTCCTGTCCGCCTTATGTAAACCGTTCTCTATACTTAACCCCTTTGGTATGAAACGAAGACTTCGTGGTTTTCGTGCCTCGACTTTCTTTAAACGTTGGTTATTTCCCGCCTTATTGCTACTGCGATTGATGTTCTGGTTCGGTGGGCTGATCATACTCAGCTTTTTCTACTTCGTGGCTTGGCTATTAATGGACACTCCAACACCATGGTGGCTACAAGCAGCTTATTATCTGGCGCCTGTTGTGTATCTCATGAGAAGTTATTTCACCCCTTTCCGTCGGGATGATCGTCTGTCAATGCTCCTGCTCCAATACCTCCTGATTCTGGGCATCGGTTATGCTGTTTACCAGTGGTTCATCTTTGTGGTCGCCAACGAAAAAGTTGAACAAATTCCCTATTGGTGCCTGACAACCTTATTTCTGTTTGTTTTCTTGGCACCGCCCCTTCCTCGTCTGGTTAACCGCACCGGACGCTTCCTCATGCGTCTCTCTCCAGTGATGCTCTGGGGAGCCGTCCTGGCCGTTCTCGTCACGAATTATCAAGAAGAAAATCCTTTAGACTCTGTATTTCTAAGTGTCTGTGTTGCGTTGCTTGCCCTTCACCTTGTCCTTAGAAAAGTTGTCGATGAATCTCTTCTTAGGCCTATGGACAATGCAATTCCCGGCACAATTCTATTGATTCAAGTTGCTTTAGGGGATCACCAAACCGGTGAACCGTTCATGCTGTCCGGAGGTATCAGTGCATGGCCGACCATCTTCCTCGCTTGGGCTTCTTTACTTATCAGTATATATATGATCGTTCGCAGTCGGACCGAGATTCGTGCAAACACCCAACAAATCCAATCTGACTTTTTTAGTGTTAGAGATCACGATCTCAAAAAGGAAAATGATCTACCCAAGTATCTCTGGCAGTCTTATGCATACAAATCCCGTGTCAGACCCTCTGTTGGTTGGACCGTGTTGCTTTGGGCGTGTTTCTGTGCAGTTATGCTGATGAAGACCTCCTTTCCCAAACCCATCAGGAGCGACACGGCCACCATCATTGAAGGGTTCTTGTTTTTTGGCAACGGTATTTTACTCATGTATATGGCCATGTATGCTATGGAGCACACACGAGCTTGTGTGCGATTTATGAAAGAATTGGCCTTCGAAAAGGAACTTACCTGGGGTGCGCATGCACGCAAGATGGCTCGGGAGGAATTAAGGGCAGAAGAGCTGGTTGTACGCGATAAATTCCTTGATGATTACTTGGATATACGTATCATCATCCAGCGAACCCGCGTTGTCAGCAACTTGATCGTTTACCCCTTCATTCTTGTATTCTTGGGGTTGATTACGCACAACACCTATTTCGATAACTGGCACCGTCCCTTTTTCATCTATCTCTTTTTTGGTGCCTTGTGTTGCTATGGATTAGGCTGTGCTTTCTACTTGCGTCGGGAAGCTGAGTGCGCACGGACAGAAGCGTTTGAACAGATTATCGAAAAACGCTCCCAAGATAAACAGGTTGATATCAAGGACGATGTCCATCTGGTGAGACAAAAGATAAAGTGTATCGCTGACGGGGCGTTGGCGCCTTGGAATCGACATCCCATTCTCAAGGCAGTTCTGTTACCTCTGGGGGGCTTTAGTACTCTGGCCCTTGCTGAATACTTGATTCTTTTCTTACAGTGAGGGAAACATATCCGCCAAAATTTTTGGCACCGGCTTGCATCATGCCGCTCATAGCAACCTCGATACGTCGACGATCGGTACAGATATTGTGGTTGGCATGCTCTTCTCAGTCTTCAAATCCTTGAAATGGTTATTATTTACCCCGAGAAAGGTATTCATGGTGATGTTGCAAATCTCATTGAAGCCACGCTCCACTTGTTCCACGGAGCCGTAACTTCGCAAGGCTTTTCTCTTCCCTTGCAACTTGAAACTTGCCGCTTGCAACTAAAAAAACCCGCGATCCGTTTGTTCCGAATCGCGGGTGCACGGTTGAACTGCCGAGGAGTGCGTACGGCAGTTAAACGGCCTTTGCTCAG